>CAMPHX010000040.1 GCA_946886085.1 uncultured Flavobacteriales bacterium
TTTCCTGGCGATAAAGAAGGTAAAGGTGGCGTATATAATTTTGTAACCAAAAGAGGTATTTGCCACAAGAATGCTAAAATTTCGTGGACACAAGTAGAAACGGGCTCTGCTGTTACTTGGAAATATCCTTCGTGCATTCTAAAAGGGGATAATTCCATTGGTGAATTTTACTCGGTAGCGGTAACTAACAACTACCAGCAAGCCGATACCGGAACAAAAATGATTCACTTGGGAAAAAATACTAAAAGTACCATTATCTCTAAAGGAATATCGGCAGGACATAGTAACAACTCTTACCGAGGTTTGGTGCAAATACATAAAAACGCTAGCAACGCAAGAAATTTTACACAATGTGATTCCTTGTTGATGGGCGACCAATGTGGAGCTCATACCTTTCCATACATTGAAGCAAAAAACAGCACTGCTAAAATAGAACATGAAGCCACCACTTCAAAAATTGGTGAGGATCAAATATTCTATTGCAACCAAAGAGGAATTGATACCGAAAAAGCAATTAATTTAATTGTTAACGGTTACGCCAAAGAGGTGTTAAATAAATTACCAATGGAATTTGCTGTTGAAGCGCAAAAACTATTGGAAATTAGTTTGGAAGGGTCAGTAGGATAAGAAGACAGCTAAGAAATTTAAAAATTGATAACAAAAATATAAATATCAGTGAGCATCGGTTACATCAGTATTATCCGTGTTCCATAAAAATAAGTGAAATGATTAAAATAAATAACTTACATGCCAGTATTGATGGCAAAGAAATACTAAAAGGAATTAACTTAGAAGTAAAAGCTGGTGAGGTACATGCTATCATGGGACCAAATGGTTCAGGCAAAAGTACGTTGTCATCTGTTTTAGCTGGAAGAGAAGAATTTGAAGTTACTGAAGGTTCGGTAGAGTTTGATGGTAAAGATTTGTTGGATTTAGCTCCTGAAGATAGAGCTAGAGAAGGATTATTTTTGGCTTTTCAATATCCAGTAGAAATTCCGGGAGTAAGCAACATCAACTTCTTAAAAACAGCCATCAATGAAAAAAGAGCTTACCTTAACCAAGAGCCTGTTTCTGCAAAAGAATTTTTAGGCATGGTAAAAGAAAAATCTGCTTTGGTAGAATTAGATGCAAAATTAGCAAATCGTTCAGTAAATGAAGGTTTTTCCGGTGGCGAGAAAAAAAGAAACGAGATTTTCCAAATGGCAATGCTAACACCTAAATTGGCTATTTTAGATGAAACTGATTCGGGATTAGACATTGATGCCTTAAGAATTGTTGCTAATGGTGTAAACAAATTAAAATCGCCCACTAACGCAACCATTGTTATTACACATTACCAACGGTTGTTAGATTATATTATACCTGATTTTGTACATGTTTTATATGACGGAAAAATTGTTAAATCCGGAAGTAAAGATTTAGCATTAGAATTAGAAGAAAAAGGATACGATTGGATAAAAAACGAATTAGAAATTAGAAATTAGAAATTCTGAATTCAACCAATTTCAAATCTCTAATCTCAAATTAATGACAATGACAACAGCAGAAATCACAAAAAAAGATAACTTTTTAGCCACATTAAGCTCGCTTCAATTTAATGAAGATAGCTATTTTGAAGGCTTACGAAATAATGCCCAAAATGAACTCAATAAATTAGATTTTCCTACTTCCAAAACGGAATATTGGAAATATACACGTGTGGGCAAAATTGTAAACAATACTTATACACTTGGCCAGCCTGAGAAAATTGATATCACTAATTTTTTAATTCCAAACTTAGAAGCACAAGTGTTGGTAATTATTAACGGGCATATAGCTACCGATTTATCTGATTTTACTTCGGTAGATGGTGTTACATTGACTTCACTTTCAGCAGCTAAAAAACAAGGTTTTGAAGGATTAAAAAAATATTTCAATCAGTTTACGCAAGATAAAAAAGAAATATTTTTAGCGTTCAACAATGCTTTCCATACCGATGGTATTTATTTGGAAGTGGCTAAAAACAAAATCGTTGAAAAACCATTGCACATCATCAACATCACTACTGGAAACAACACTATTTCGCTAAGTAGAAATTTATTTACTGCTAATGCTGGTAGTCAGGTGAAAATTATTGAATCTTTTATCAATATTCGTGGCGAAAAGAATTTCAACAACCACGTTTCTGAATTAATTGTTGCCGAAAACGCTTTTATGGAATACAACAAAATTCAGGATAAGAAGGAAAATAACTTTAGCGTTGCTACAGAACAAGTTTATCAAGAAGCCAACAGCAATTTCACTATCAATACCGCTACATTTAATGGTGCGTTGGTAAGAAATAACTTAAACATTGAAGTAGATGCGTCCAACTGCGAAACTAACCTCAACGGATTATATTTAGGAAAAAACAAAGACCATATCGACAACCATACAGTAGTTGACCATAAAAAACCGCATTGCAACTCTAACGAAGTTTACAAAGGTATTTTGGATGATGAATCAACAGGAGTATTTAACGGAAAAGTGTTTGTAAGACAAGACGCACAAATTACCAATGCTTTTCAGCAAAACAACAACATTTTGCTTAGCGATAATGCTACAGTAAATTCAAAACCTGAGCTAGAAATTTATGCCGATGATGTAAAATGTAGCCATGGTTCTACCACAGGGCAAATTGATGAGGAAGCAATTTTTTACTTACAATCAAGAGGAATCTCAAAAAAAGGAGCATTAAAATTAATGATTAATGCTTTTGCCAAAGATGCATTGGAAAGAATTTCTATCGAAGCATTACAAGCGTATATTGATACTAAAATTGAGGAAGAATTGGAGTAAATGTGCAGATGTGAGAATTATTTAATGTGAGAATTAATGTCATTCTGAACGAAATTTTACATTCCGAAGCATGAGGAATAGAAAAATGAAGTGAAGAATCTGAAACAAATAAATTAGTTAAAAGTGATTGATATTAGTTGAGTGAAAATTGGAAACATATAAAAACAATTATAGATAGTGAACCATTTGAAATAAATGGGTTTAATATCTGGGACTTTAATTGGAAAGAAACTGGACAAAGTATTAAAATTAAAGATCCAAACTACGGAAAAGATTATGTTTTTGAAATTTTTGAAATTTCCAATAACAAAGAAACAGTAAGGTTTGCTGCTGGAGAATTTTCAAATTGTGTTTGGGGGATATATGTTAGTCAGTAAAATTGTAAATTAATAATGGACAAAAAGGAATTGCAACATAGAATTAAAAATGCAATTGTATTGTTAACTGATGGACATTCATTTAAAGTTGGCGACTTGACTCTTAAGTGTCAAAATGATGATTTTGATGTAACCGGTTGGTCATTAAAAAGTGACATTAAAAATATTACAAAAAAGACTGCTCTAACTGAATTAAAAGAAACCAAGGAATTGTTTAATAAAATGTGTTTAGCATCTCCCGAACTTCATGATTTCACAAAAGGAAGAGAAATTAGATTTCATTTAAGTTTTGATATTGGAAAAAGTAGTGTTGAAATTTGTAATGAAACAAATGGAGAGTTAAAGTGGACAATGGAGTTAAAAGAATAAAACAAAACAACTGTGGAAGTAACAACATATAAATTGAATGTAGAAGAAGTTAGAAAAGACTTCCCCATCCTTCACCGCCAAGTGAACGGGAAACCATTAATCTATTTTGATAATGGAGCAACTTCGCAAAAACCACAACAGGTAATTGATGTTATCAATCGTTATTACCAGCACGAAAACAGCAATATCCACAGAGGAATTCATACCTTAAGTCAGGAAGCTACCAATGCTTATGAAAAAGCCCGAACAACAGTGCAACAGTTTATTAGTGCAAAACATAATCACGAAGTCATCTTTACCAGTGGCACCACAGGAAGCATCAATTTAGTGACTTCAAGCTTTGGTAAAAAACATATCCATGCAGGTGATGAAATTATCATTTCTACGATGGAACATCACTCTAACATTGTTCCTTGGCAAATGCTATGCGAAGAAAAAGGAGCTATTTTAAAAGTAATTCCAATCAATGATAAAGGTGAGTTACTGATAGAGGAGTTTAAAAAATTGCTTTCGTCTAAAACGAAATTAGTAGCTGTAACACATGTTTCCAACACGTTAGGAACGATAAATCCTGTTAGAGAAATTATTAAATTGGCTAAAGCGGCTGGGGCTTTTGTATTAATTGATGGAGCTCAAGCAGTTCCTCACACTAAAGTAGATGTACAGGACTTAGATTGTGATTTCTATGCTTTTTCGGCTCATAAAATGTTTGGACCAACGGGTGTGGGTATTTTATATGGAAAAGAAGCTATTTTAAATGAGTTACCTCCTTACCAAGGTGGTGGAGATATGATTAAAACGGTAACTTTTGAGAAAACCACTTATAACGAATTACCTCATAAGTTTGAAGCAGGAACTCCCAACATTGTTGGCGGACTAGGTTTAGCAGCAGCCATTGATTATATGAATAACATTGGCATCGAAAATATTGAAGCTTATGAGCATGAATTGTTAAACTATGCCACCCAAAAAATTAAAAAAATTGAAGGTATTAGAATAATTGGGGAAGCTACCAACAAAGCAAGTGTTTTGTCCTTTTTGATAGATGGCACGCATCCTACTGATATTGGGATGATTATCGATAAGTTGGGAATAGCTATCAGAACTGGGCACCATTGCACCGAACCGCTAATGAACCGCTTTAATATCCCCGGAACAACAAGAGCTTCGTTTGCTTTTTATAATACCAAAGAGGAAATTGATACTTTTATACTTGCTTTAGAAAGAGCTCTGAAAATGTTGAAATAATGACTATACAAGAAACACAACAAGAAATAGTGGAAGAATTTGCTTTGTTTGATGAATGGATGGACAAGTATGAACACATCATTGAATTGGGCAAAGATTTACCGTTAATTGATGAGAAATATAAAACAGACGAAAACCTCATAAAAGGTTGTCAGAGTAAAGTTTGGTTACATGCAGCACTAAAAAAGGGTAAAATAATTTTTACTGCCGATAGTGATGCCATTATTACCAAAGGAATTGTAGGGTTAGTGATTAGAGTATTTTCCAATCACACACCACAAGAAATAATTGATGCCGACTTATTTTTCATTGATCAAATTGGATTACAAGAACACTTGTCGCCAACCAGAAGCAATGGGCTATTATCAATGTTAAAACAAATTAGAATGTACGCGATAGTTTTCAGTTCACAGTCTAACAGTTGACAGTGAACTGAAAAACCGTTAACAAAAAAATAGAAATGGGATTTAATTTTGAGAAATTAATTGTTTGGCAAGATGCTGTTGAATTAACAGGAAGAATTCATGAACTGACACTAACTTTTCCTAAAGAGGAACTTTATGTACTTACTAGCCAAATAAAAAGAGCTGCTGATTCAATAGCTTTAAATATCGCAGAAGGGTCAACGGGACAGTCAAATAAGGAATTTAGCCGATTTTTAGGTTATGCAATACGTTCAGGAATAGAAATTATTTCTTGTTTGTATGTTGGAAAAAGAAGAAATTTAATTGATGACGCAGCTTTTAAAGAATATTATCAAATAACAGAACAACTTATAATAAAAACACAAGCATTAAGAAAAAGTTTACGATAAAAAACGTTAACTATTCACAGTCTGTCAGTTGACAGTAAAGCTGTGAACCGTAAACTGATAAACTGACAAACCATGAAAGAACATACCAATCAACTCTCCAAACAAGATGTGGAGATGCAAATTATAGAAGTACTTAAATCAGTATATGACCCTGAAATTCCTGTAGATATTTACGAGTTGGGATTAATTTATGAAATTAAATTAGATGAAGAATTTAATGCCGAAATTTTAATGACACTTACCTCTCCTTCTTGTCCTGTAGCGGAAAGTTTACCCGAAGAAGTTCGTCAAAAAATTGAAGCACTTTGGTCGGTAAAATCCTGTGTAGTTACTATGGTTTGGGAGCCATCGTGGAACAAAGACATGATGAGCGAAGAAGCTAAGTTTGAGTTAGGGTTTATGTAGGAATAATAAACCTTTAATTCAATGTTTTTAATTTATCTTGAGCTCTTTGCTGGTAAAATCCTTTTTCATCAATAATTTTCTGAAGCAATATTTTAGCTTTACTTGTTTCTTTCAGCTCTATTAACGTAAGGGCCTTATTCCATTTTGCTTCCTGATTAAATTCTGTTTGAGGGTTTTTTAAAACTGCATCAAGTTTACTTAAGGCTCTTTTATAATGCTTTAAATTATATTCTGATAAAGCTCCATAAAACAAAGCATTTACATCTTTTGGATGTTTGGCAAGAATCATTTCAAAATCAACTAAGGCTTCTTTGTAAGCAAACTTCTTAAAGTTTATAATAGCTCTTTCTAATACATCTTTATAGGTTTCTTTAACTACCGTCTGCTCTAACGATTTTTCAGCTTCCGCTTTTTGCTCTTTGTTAACATAATCAACAGGGGTAGCATCTGTTTCAGCTAATTTCTTAAAGTCTTCTTCATTCTGATATTCAATAGTATAATCTACCACTTTATAATCATACAGATAATAAGTGTTTTGAGCTGTTATTCCGGCAGACAATGAATTTCCAGATGCTACAGCTTCTTCTTTAGCCATAGCTGGTGCATTTTGAACAGATTTCGCTTTTTTTCTATTGGTTTCATTTCTTTGTTTTTCCGCCACCACTTTATCAGCATCAGGTTCACTTTCTTCAGAAGTCATAGTTGATAAAGTAGGAGTAACTTGCTGATTATTATTCAACACTTCATTATCGTAATAAGTAGCCTTATTGTCATTTTTTGAGAACACCTCCTCCTCAACAACTTCTGCACCTATACTTACAGGAGCTTCATCTGCCAGTACTATATCATTTTCAACATCATCTATATCACTTGGCGTTCCTCTATAACCCGGCTTATCAAAAACACTTGGTGGAGTAGGTTGTTCTAAATTTTCAGTTGCTGGTTCCGCCATTTTCAACGTGTTATCTTCAGTAGCGTCATTTATATTTTGACTTCTATCAACAGCATCTTTCTTATCTTCATCCATTCTTTCTTCTTTAATATAGTTTTCTGTTGGAGCATCATCATTTTGCTCTTCTATTTGCTGATGTACAGCCATTTCGTTTTGTGTAAACTTATTTTCATCAAACAAATTAATTAAAAAGTACGCTCCAAAAATTATAGCTACAAGAGATGCTGCCGCCATAAGCCAACCTCCTCTAAAAAAAGGATTTGACTCTCCACTTGCAATTCTACTCTCAATTTTATTATCAATAGCCAAAATAGTAGCACTATTTGTAGCGTATTTCATTCCTGCCATCGCATCAGAACACAAATCACAATCGAGCATGTGTTTTTCCACCTCGTGCAACTCTTTCTTAGAAAGCTGATGCTTGATATACTTCATCATCGTTTCTTTAGAAATGCATGTGGTTGCAGAAAATATATGGTTATGTAATTCTTTCATATCATTTTCAATTATTCACTTCAAATTATTCATTTGTATGGCTAAGTTTCTTTTTCCGTTTTGTATGTAACTTTTTACTTGTTTTACAGAGTAACCCGTTTCTTCAGCTACTTCGTTGTAGCATTTTTCTTTCAGAAAAAACAATTCAATACAAATTCGCTGTTCTTCTTTTAATACTGCAATTGCTTTCTCTAAATCAGTTAATATTAATTCTTGCTCAAATTTTTCGCTTATTTCAAATGGAGCTGCAAAAGTCTCTTCATGTTCATAAGCCGCTTCATATTCATTTACTTTTCTCAACACCGATTTCATTTTTCTTAAATGCATTAAGCAATGATTTCGTGCAACGCTATGTAACCATGATTTAAAGTTCACTATTTCATGTTTTTTAAGATCTTCCATTAAGTTTTCAAAAATCTGCAAAACTGCATCTTCAGATTCGGTTTCGTTTTTCAGATATTTAAGGCAAACCCCAAACACCAAGTGAGAATATCTTTTATATAATTCACCCAAATATATTCCATCTCCATTGGTCTTATATGTTACAATAAGCTCATTGTCGGACAATTTATGAGGTCTATTTTTCTTAAAAATATTCATTGATAAAGT
>CAMPHX010000041.1 GCA_946886085.1 uncultured Flavobacteriales bacterium
GTATTTCCGTCCGCCTTAGGCGGACAAACTATATGAAACTCCAGTTTAACTGATTTTTGATGCGAAAAACTATGTGTCTATGTGGTTAAACATTTTTATCCTATACTGAAATTAAATTCATTTAGGATAGTTCAACCTTTAAACACTATTTTCTAGTCAGCTTTTTTCTGATAATATTTTCCACTTCTGAAATAGCTACACGTTCTTGCTGCATGGTGTCTCTATCTCTTATCGTTACTTTGTTATCTTCAAGAGATTCATGGTCAACGGTAATACAAAATGGTGTACCAATGGCATCTTGTCTTCTATAACGCTTGCCAACAGAGTCTTTCTCATCATACTGACAATTATAATCGTGCTTTAATAAGTCCATTATTTCACGAGCTTTTTCGGGTAAGCCATCTTTCTTTACCAAAGGCAAAACCGCTGCTTTGTAAGGAGCCAAAAATGCAGGGAGTTTTAAGACTGTTCTTTCCGAGCCATCTTCTAATTTTTCTTCTTTATAAGACGAAGAAACTATTGCCAAAAATGTTCTGTCTAAACCAATAGAAGTCTCTACCACATAAGGCACATAGTTTTGATTAATTTCCGGATCAAAATATTGCAATTTTTTACCTGAGTGTTTTTCGTGTTGCTTCAAATCGAAATCTGTACGAGAATGAATTCCTTCTAACTCTTTAAACCCCATCGGGAAATTAAATTCAATATCGCAAGCAGCATTAGCGTAATGAGCTAATTTAACATGGTCGTGAAAACGATAATTTTTTTCATCAATTCCTAACGAAAGATGCCAATTAATACGCTCGTTTTTCCAGTATTCATACCACTTCATTTCTTCACCCGGACGAACAAAAAATTGCATTTCCATTTGTTCGAACTCACGCATACGGAAGATAAACTGACGAGCAACTATTTCATTTCTAAAGGCTTTACCAATTTGAGCAATTCCAAAAGGAATTTTTAAACGACTCGTTTTCTGCACATTTAAAAAATTTACAAAAATACCTTGAGCAGTTTCCGGACGTAAATAGATTTTATTAGCCGCTTCGGCAACAGAACCTATTTCCGTTGAAAACATGAGGTTAAACTGTTTTACATCTGTCCAATTTTTAGAACCACTTAAAGGACAAGCTATTTCTAAGTCTTCAATTAATGTTTTAATGTCAGCTAAATTATCATTTTCCATAGCAGTTTTAAACCTGCCTGTAACTTCATCTATTTTAGCCTGATTTCTTACTATATTTGGATTAGTAGCTCTAAATTGAGTTTCATCAAAATTATCAGCAAAACGTTTTTTGCCTTTTTCTACTTCTTTTTCGTTTTTTAAACGAATTTTTTCAATGTATTCTTCAATTAACACATCGGCACGGTATCTTTTTTTAGAATCTTTGTTGTCAATCAATGGGTCATTAAATGCATCAACGTGTCCGGAGGCTTTCCAAGTCTCCGGGTGCATAAAAATAGCGGCATCAATACCTACAATATTTTCGTGCATTTGCACCATAGATTTCCACCAAAAATCTTTAATATTCTTTTTTAGTTCAGCACCTAACTGTCCGTAATCATACACAGCACTAAGTCCGTCATAAATTTCGCTTGATGGAAATACAAAACCATACTCTTTGGCATGGGAAATAATTTTTTTTAGGTTATCTTCATTTGTTGTCATGCCGCAAAATTATACTAATTGTTCACGTTAAGAAAGAAATACAAAAAAAATAAAATAACTTAAAAGATTGGAGATTATACCCTAATTTTGTAGCCTCATGAAACGTCTTCTTAAAAACATATCGTTATTACTTTTTTTCTTACTATCATCAGAAATAATTCAAGCACAATGTGCTATGTGTAAAGCTGTTGTTGAGTCTGAATCCGAAAGTGGAGGAGCTATAGCAAAAAGCGTAAACAACGGAATTTTATATTTAATGATTTTCCCTTATTTATTGGTTGGAGTTGTAGGCTACTTTATCTACAAAAACTACATTAAAAAAAGCACTAATACGAATTAACACTCACCTAAAAGATGAAACAAGCTGTTTGTTTATTAATTTGTGTGTTACTTTCAAATTTATTAATGGCCCAACCCGAAAAGGTTGAAAATGAGTTTAAAGAAAGTTTTTCTAGCAAACCAAAATTTGAATTTAAATTTGATTCTCGTTTTTCGTTTTTAAGAAATACTGAAGTAAAGACAACGGGCATAAAAATTGGACTAAGTTTTAAAAGAAAATTCAATGTAGGATTAGGAATAAATCAGTTGCTAATCCATTCTGAGTCTGAAATAATAGAACAAAACGATACCATTCCTGTTAACCTTAATTACGGTTATTTTTCTCCTTATTTTGAGTATGTATATTTTTCGTCAAAAAAATGGGAATTTAACCTATCAACCCAAATAGGAATAGGAGAGGCTAGTTTTGAATATACCAATGCTGAAGGAAAAAAATCTAAGACAGACAAAACCACATTAATTTCTTATGAACCGGCTATGTTAATTGATTATAAAATTATAAAATGGGTTGGAATAGGTACAGGAGTGGGTTACAGATTAATTTTATTTAAAAATGGGGGTATAAAAGAAAATTTTTCATCACCAGTTTATGTTATAAAACTAAAAGTTTATTTAGGAGCCATTGTAAGATCTATTACAGGGAAAGAAATTCCTGCCGAATGATTTTTTGAATTAAATTAGCTACTAATTTTGGAATATACTTACCTTTGAAACCTATGAACGAAAATTTAGACGCAAATAAAGCTAACATGTCTCCTACAGAAAAGGAGATAGAAAAAGTGTTGCGACCATTAAGTTTTGATGACTTTACAGGTCAGAAAAAAGTAGTGGAGAATCTAAAAATTTTTGTTCTAGCTGCCAGCCAAAGAGGAGAATCTTTAGATCACGTTTTACTTCATGGTCCACCAGGATTAGGAAAAACAACATTAGCAAACATTATTGCTAATGAACTACAAGTTGGGTTTAAAGTTACATCAGGACCTGTATTAGAAAAGCCCGGAGATTTGGCAGGATTGTTAACCAATCTAGAAGAAGGTGATGTATTATTTATAGACGAAATCCATCGTTTATCTCCCGTTGTTGAAGAATATTTATATTCAGCAATGGAAGATTACAAAATAGATATAATGATAGATTCAGGGCCTAACGCCCGAAGTGTACAAATTGAATTAAATCCTTTTACTCTTGTTGGGGCAACTACCAGAACAGGCTTGTTAACAGCTCCCCTTAGAGCTAGATTTGGTATAACTTCTAGGTTAGAATATTACGATGCTGATTTATTAACTAAAATTATCCATCGTTCAGCAGACATTATAAATGTTGGCATAGAACAATCAGCCGCAGAAGAAATTTCAAGAAGAAGTAGAGGTACTCCCAGAATTTCTAATGCTTTATTAAGAAGAGTTAGAGATTTTGCACAAGTAAAAGGCGATGGGAAAATAACCAAAGCAATAGCTTTGATGGGGTTAGATGCACTTAATGTTGACAAAAATGGGTTAGATGAAATGGATAATCGTATATTAAGTGCTATAATTGACAAATTTAAAGGAGGTCCAGTTGGATTAACTACTATAGCTACAGCTGTTAGTGAAGAAGCAGGTACTATAGAAGAAGTTTACGAACCTTTCTTAATCAAAGAAGGCTTTCTAATGCGAACCCCCAGAGGTAGAGAAGCTACCGAAAAAGCATTCAAACATTTAGGAAAAGTATTTTCTAAAACCGACCAAGGAAAATTATTTTAATTTCTAATGCACCCAAACTAAGTGTTTATGCGTCATGTGCATAACATGCACAAAACTAAACTATGAAATATTTAAACTTACTTATTTTATTAGCGGTATTTCCATTAATAACAAAAGCTCAGACTCCTTGTAATTTATCTAATTATGGTTCAATACCTAAAATATCGGCAACAAGTTATCCGTACTTTAGTGCCGGATCGGGAGTTACAGTAAATGCTAATGCTCCAGGAGTTTCGACATTAAGTGATGTTTCTTATTCATGTAACGGACAATCTTACCCAACATCAAACCCAGCATGGTGGTTAAATAGCGCCACCCAAACCATTACACTCTCTTTTAATACTGCGGTTTCTTCTATATCGGTTATTTTTAATGGGGTAAATAGTTGCGAAGAATTTTATTTTGGATCTAATTGTGGAACTGTTTCCTTGTCTAATTTTTGCACATCAGGTTATTCATTAATAAATGGAGGAACAGGACTTTCTTATAACGGAGCATCAACATCTGGAAGTATGGTAACTATTTCGGTTTCTGGAGGAGCTACCGTTTTCACTTTAACTCACAATGGTTGTGGTTCAGGTTCAAGAATTGCTTTAATGGATTGTATTGTTCCAGCAACAGGTGGAGGAAGCACAGTAATTGATTCTATTGCTGATATAACTGTTTGTAATGGAGATGTTGTTCCTTCCTCTAATTATACAAGCACTCCTGCGGGAGCTACATTTGCTTGGAATAACTCTAATACTAGTATTGGTTTAGCTGCTTCTGGAACTGGTAATACTCCTGCTTTTACCGCTACAAATACTACTACTGCTCCTATTGTTAGTACTATAACCGTATCTTCTCCTTCGGGTGGATGTAGTGGAGCTCCAACTCCAGTAACTTACACTATTACCGTTAATCCCTCACCTACAGTTAATCCAATAACCAATATAACTGTTTGTAATGGAGATGTTGTTCCTGCCTCTAATTATACAAGCACTCCTGCGGGGGCTACTTTTGCTTGGACGAACTCTAATACTGCTATCGGTTTAGCTGCTTCGGGGTCTAGTAATACCCCTGCTTTTACTGCTACTAATACTACTGGTAGTGCTATTACCGCTACCGTTGCGGTTACTCCTACTTTAAATGACTGTGTAGGCACTCCTGTTTCTTATATCATAACGGTTAACCCTACTCCTGCTACTCCTACGGCTGCTGATGTTACTATTTGTACTAATAATACGGCTACACTTACGGCTACTGCTCCTGGTGGTAATTATGAATGGTACAATGCTGCTAATGGTGGTACCCTACTTGGTACAGGTACAAACCTTACTACTCCTATTTTAACTACTACTACTACTTATTATATTCAAACTACTATAAATGGATGCAGCAGCTCTAGAGATAGTGTGACTGTTTTTGTGCTTCAATCACTAATTGCTGATGCTGGTATTGATACTACCGTTTGTATAGAAGATTCTTTGTTTTTAGGTGGTAACCCTACAGGTTTCGGAGGAAATGGAGGTCCTTATACCTATACTTGGTCTCCCACAACTGGACTTTCTAATCCAACCGATCCAAATCCTATATATACTCCTTCTGGACTAGGAACGGTAACTTTTACAGTACAAGTAGATGACGGTAGTGGCTGCCCTCCTGGTTTTGCAGCTATTAACGTAACAACTGTTTCTTGTTGCCCTGCTGTTATTGCAAGTACTTCTATCGGGGTTGCTAGTTGTTCTTCTGTTTGTGATGGCTCTGTTACTATTAATGTTGTAGATTCTGCTACTCTTTATAGTATTGATGGAATTAATTGGACACCAAACAACACCTTCAATAATTTATGTGCTGGCAATTATACTGTTTATTCTACTGATGGCAATTGTTCTGATTCTGTTAACATTACAATTAGTGCTAACCCTCCACTTCCAACTCCTACTGTTGTTGGTCCTGATACCATCTGCTCTAATGATATTTTAACTCTAACTGCTAATAGCTCTGCTAATGGACTTATCTCTTGGTATGCTGATGCTAATGGAACTATTTTAATTGATACTGGTAATGTTTTAAATTACTCTCCTTCTAATTCTTCTGGTTATATAACCATTTATTTTAGTGAGTCTTCTGGAAATTGCGAAAGTATTCTTGGTTCTTTCACTGTGTTTATTTATCACATTAATGCTGTTATTAATGCTACACCTACTTCTGGTATTCACCCTCTTGAGGTGACTTTTGGAAACAATAGCGTGGGTGCTAATTATTATTTCTGGAGTTTTGGTGATGGTGATACTTCTACTACTTTTAGTCCAACTCACATTTATTATAATGAAGGTTCTTATCAAGCTATGTTAGTTGCTACTAATGGTGTTTGTTTTGATACTGCTTATATTACTATAGAAGTTTCTTCTGTTTCTTCTATCTTCATCCCTAACGTATTTACTCCGAATAGCGATGGTAGTAACGACTTTTTTGTCGTTAAATCTATTAATTTAAAATCTATTAAGGGACAAATCTTAAATAGATGGGGGCAAACTATCTTTGAATGGGACGACTTTAATAGTCATTGGAATGGTAAGAGTTCTTCAGGATCTCTTGCTCCTGATGGTACTTATTTTTATATTATCAATGCTGAGGGTAATGATGGCGAAATCTATCTTAAAAAAGGATCCCTCTCTCTTATTAGATAATAATTTTACCTATAAAAATCTATTAGGCATCCAATATAAGTATTTTTACGTCAAATGCGTGTTGTTTTTACTTACTAATTACAAAAAACAATCACAATACATAAAAAATGATTATGAAATATTTGAAAGTAATTATATTATTAATGTTATTTCCATTGATAACTAAAGCTCAATCCCCTTGTAATTTATCTAATTATGGTTCAATACCTAAAATACCAGCAACAAGCTATCCCTACTTTAGTGCTGGTTCTGGAATTACAGTAAGTGCTAGTACTGTAGGAGTATCTACTTTGAGTGACGTTTCATATTCTTGTAACGGACAAACTTTTCCTACTTCAAATCCAGCATGGTGGTTAAATAGTGCTGCTCAATCTATTACTTTGACTTTTAGTGCTCCTGTTTCATCAATATCTGTTATTTTTAATGGTACAAATAGTTGTGAAGAATTCTATTTTGCATCAAATTGCGGCACAGTTTCATTATCAAATTATTGCGGATCAGGATATTCATTAATTAACGGAGGTACTGGATTATTGTATAACAATGCTACTACTACAGGAAGTATGGTTACCATTTCAGTTCCTGGAGGAGCAACAGTTTTTACTTTAACTCACAACGGGTGTGGAGCGGGTTCAAGAATTGCTTTAATGGATTGTATTGTTCCAGCAACAGGTGGAGGAAGTACTACCATCAATCAACCTGCTAACATCACCATTTGTAATGGTG
Source organism: uncultured Flavobacteriales bacterium (assembly GCA_946886085.1). The sequence goes on from CAMPHX010000041.1 coordinate 7,149, forward strand.
CTAATGTTCCTGCTTCTAATTTTACTTCTACTCCTGCTGGAGCTACTTTTACATGGACCAACTCTAATACTGCTATTGGCTTAGCTGCTTCAGGAACTGGCAATACCCCCGCCTTTACAGCTACTAATACTACTACTGCTCCTATTACAAGTACAATTACCGTATCTTCTCCTGCTAGTGGTTGTAGTGGAGCTCCAACCCCAGTAACTTATACTATAACTGTGAACCCCTCACCTGTGGTTAATCCTATTGCCAACATCATAGTTTGTAACGGTGCTAATGTACCTGCTTCGGCTTTTACTTCTACTCCTGCGGGGGCTTCTTTTACTTGGACGAACTCTAATACTACTATTGGTTTAGCTGCTTCGGGAACTGGTAACACCCCTTCTTTTACCGCTACCAACAATACTACTGCTCCTATTACAGCTACTATAACTGTCACTCCTACACTTAATGGTTGTCCTGGTCCTCCCGTTACCTACACCATAACTGTTAATCCTACTCCGGTGGTTAATCCTATTGCTAACATCACCGTTTGTAATGGTGCTAATGTACCTGCTTCTGCTTTTACTTCTACTCCTGCGGGAGCCACTTTTACGTGGACCAACTCTAATACTACTATTGGTTTAGCTGCTTCGGGGACTGGTAATACCCCTGCTTTTACCGCTACTAATACTTCGGCTAGTGCTGTTACTTCTACTATAACTGTTACTCCAACTCTTAATGGGTGTGTGGGTACTCCAGTAACTTACACCATTACTGTTAATCCTACTCCGGTGGTTAATCCTATTGCTAATATTACCGTTTGTAATGGAGCTAATGTCCCTGCTTCTAATTTTACTTCTACTCCTACCGGGGCTACTTTTACATGGACCAACT
>CAMPHX010000042.1 GCA_946886085.1 uncultured Flavobacteriales bacterium
CTATAATGTTAAGCAATTTTTTAATTGCACAAGACTATATTGTTATCAATGGTGATGATACCGTTTATTGTAAGATAGAAAGTGTTGGGACTCAAAAAATATTTTTTTCCATTCCAACTGATAGTGTTCCGTATAATTCATCGTTATTGCTATCACAAGTTAATTCATATTATTTTAATCATTCTTTTGAACAACAAGATACTGTAGCAACAGTAAAAAAATTAAAAAAAGAAAGAGTAAAAATAGCAAGGAAATCAGCTCCACTTTTTCGGTTTTCGGCTAGTTATGGGTTGGGATATTTTGATTATCAAAACACAAAAGAGAATACTTATACAAAAGAACTTAAAAGTGGTTATAACGCTACTTTTGAAGCACATTATTTTCCCGAAGGGTTTAATTATGGCTTGGGAATTAAAGCTTCAAACTTTACTAGCAAACATCAATCGGATAATATGTCAATTGCAGATGAAGCTGGCAATACTTTAATAGGGCAATTGAGTGATGATATTACCATGAATTACCTTGCAGGTTCTTTCGTTTTAAGATGGTTACAGAAAGATTTTGCAAGTGGAGTGTATATCGACTTTTCTTTTGGGAAAACATTTTATATCAATAACAATATAACGGTAACAGAAAAATTTAAAACTGAAGCAAATGGTTATGCCTTTAACGTTGCTGCCGGGTATGATTACAGACTATGGCGAAATTTAGCTATAGGTTTAAATGTAGCATATAACAGAACATATATTAATGAGATGGAAATAAACGGAGAAACATTTAAAATTGATGAAGAATATAAAGAAAGTCAAATCTCTCGCTACCATTTTATTTTTGGAATAAGATATTTATTCAAATAATGTTCAATTAAAAGCCTAAAAAATCAGTTTTTTATTTTTCATTAACAATTACCACCCTTCAAAATAATTTGTAAAGGTTCTAAATAGTAACTTTGTAATGTAAAAATGTTATTATGACAAAAAATATAGAAGAACTGGAAGAGGTGGTGATTAAGTTTGCTGGTGACTCTGGTGATGGAATGCAACTTACAGGATCGCAGTTTAGTAACACAACGGCTTTTATAGGTAACGATTTATCTACTTTCCCTGATTTCCCTGCAGAAATTAGAGCTCCCCAAGGAACAGTAGCAGGAGTTAGTGGTTTTAAAATACAATTTGGGAGTACATCAGTTTTTTCTCCGGGAGATGAAGCAGATGTGCTGATAGCTATGAATCCAGCGGCACTAAAAGCTAATTTAACATCCATAAAAGATAGAGGGACAATCATTATAGATAGTGATAGTTTTAAAATAAAAGATTTTGAGAAAGCACAATTTATTTCTAACCCTTTAGAAGATGGTACGTTGGATGGATATAATTTAATTCAAGCACCAATAACTAATTTAACAAAGGAAAGTGTTGCCCAATTTGATATAGAAAACAAAAGTAGAACTAGAAGTAAAAATATGTTTGCTTTGGGGATAGTTTATTGGTTGTTTAATAGACCGTTAGAGATTACTGAAAACTTTCTAGATGCCAAATTTTCCAAACAACCTGAATTAGCCAAAGCGAATAAAGCTGCATTAAAAGCAGGGTATAATTTTGCTATTACAGTAGAATTATTGCCATCTAACTATACTATAAAACCAGCTGTATTACCAAAAGGAAAATACAGAAGTATTACAGGAAATATAGCTACAGCTTGGGGATTATTAGCTGCTGCTGAAGCAACGAAATTAAAATTATTTTTAGGGACTTACCCAATTACACCTGCTTCTGATATTTTACATGAATTATCAAAGTATAAAAATTTTGATGTTATTTCTTTTCAGGCTGAAGATGAAATTGCAGGTATTTGTTCTGCTATAGGAGCAAGTTTTGCAGGAAATTTAGCAGTTACTTCAACTTCAGGCCCCGGATTAGCTTTAAAAGGTGAAGCGATAGGTTTAGCAATGATGACAGAACTTCCAATTGTAATTATTGATGTTCAGCGAGGCGGTCCTTCTACAGGCTTACCAACAAAAACGGAGCAATCAGATTTAATGCAAGCAGTTTACGGAAGAAATGGAGAAAGTCCTGTAATTGTTATTGCAGCTAGTACGCCATCAAATTGTTTTGATTTTGCATATCAAGCAGCAAAATTAGCTTTAGAACACATGACACCGGTTATTTTATTAACGGATGGGTTTATTGCTAATGGTGCCGAACCATGGAAAATTAAGAAATTAGCAGATATGCCTTTAATTACGTTGAATATGGCAACTAAAAAAGCAGGCTGGAGTCCTTATTTAAGAGATGAGAAAAAACTCGCCCGACAATGGGCTATACAGGGACAAAAGAACTAGAACATCGAATTGGCGGCTTAGAAAAACAAGACGTTTCTGGAAATGTTTCTTATGAGCCGGAAAATCATGAAAAGATGGTAACGCTTAGAGCTGATAAAGTGAAAAGAGTAGTTAATTTCATTCCTGAACTTGGCGTTCAAGGAGCTTCAGAAGGAGATTTATTAATTGTTGGTTGGGGAGGAACTTATGGAAGTATTCTTACTGCCTTTAGTGAATTAACTAAAGAACATAAAAGTGTTGGGTTTGCTCATTTTAATTATATTAATCCACTTCCAAAAAACACGGAAAAAGTTTTTTCTAAATACAAAACTATATTGGTTTGTGAATTAAACTCAGGTCAATTTATACGGTTACTTAAGGGCGAGTTTTCACAGTTTAATTACCAACAATATAATAAGGTACAAGGATTACCTTTTTCTAAAAAAGAACTAATTAACGAATTTACTAAATATTTAAAATAATTATTTTAATGGAACACTTAGTTAAAGACCAAGAACTTACTTTTAAAGATTTTTCTACCGATCAAGATGTTAGATGGTGTCCAGGTTGTGGAGATTATGCTATTTTGAGTGCTATGCAAAAAGCACTACCTCAAATAGGGAAAGAGAAAAAAGATATTGTTTTTATTTCCGGAATTGGATGTTCATCTCGTTTTCCGTATTATGTAGAAACGTATGGTTTCCATTCCATTCATGGTAGAGCTCCTGCTATTGCTACAGGAGTTAAATTGGGGAATCCAGATTTAAGCGTTTGGCAAATTACAGGAGATGGAGATGCTTTAGCCATAGGAGGAAATCATTTTATTCATGTATTAAGAAGAAATGTAGATATTAACGTGATTCTTTTTAATAATGAGATTTATGGATTAACCAAAGGACAGTTTTCTCCAACATCAAAAACCGGTATTCAAACTAAGTCATCTCCACATGGAACTGTTGATAAAGCTTTTAATCCAGGTAAATTGGCAATTGGAGCTGGAGCAACTTTTTTTGCAAGAGTAGTAGATGTTGATCCAAAAAAAATGGTTGAAGTTTTTGTGGAAGCTGAAAAACATAGAGGAACTTCTTTGGTGGAAATATTACAGAATTGTGTTATTTTTAATGATAAGGTTTTTTCTGCTGTTACTGATAAAGATGTAAAATTAGATAATCAGCTTTGGTTAGAACACGGTAAACCCATGATATTTGGGAAAGAGAATAACAAAGGGATTCGTTTAAATGGATTAAAATTAGAAGTGGTTACTATTGGCGAGAACGATGTTACAGAAAAAGATATTTTAGTGCATGATGCTTATTGTGAGGATGAAACACTTCACAACATGTTAGTTAATATGACTTTACCTGAAATGCCTGTTGCTTTTGGGGTTATAAGAAGTGTTAAAGCATCTACTTTTAATGATAAGTTATGGGAGCAAATCAGCCATGAAAAAACGAAAGCTAAATTTTCTTCTATTGATGAGGTGGTTAATAGCGGAGTAACTTGGGAGATATAGAATTATTATAGCTAGATATATAAAAAAAGAAAAGCGGTTGAAAATTATTTTCAACCGCTTTTCTTTTTTTCTTCTTTTACGAAGGTTTATCTTAATAAGTTAACATGTCCCATCATTTCATGACGTCTGTTTACAAATAACTCTTTGGTTTCTATTCTCCACACATAAGTTCCTACAGGAGCAGGAGCACCCATGTAAGTTCCATCCCAACCTTCTTCAATGTTATCTGTTTCAAATATTTTTTCTCCCCATCTGTCAAAAATGTACATCTTGAACTGAGATAAATCAATTCCTTCACCATAGGCTCTAAAGCTTTCATTTAAGTTATCAGAGTCTGGTGTGAACGAGTTAGGTACATAAAATAAGAAGATATCAGTAATAGTTACAACTCTCATAGTAGAGTCTACACAACCATCTTCATTTGTTACCGTAAGCCATACATTATACACGCCTGGCATTCCTGCTGGGAATAAGTGTACTGGATTTGTAAATATTGAAGAATCAGGGTTTACACCAGTATTAAAATCCCATAAATAACTCAAGTTACCTTCTCCTGTAGATTGGTTAGTAAAAGTAATTTCAGGGAATAAGAAAGTTGTTTCTTCCGGGGTAGCATAAAAATCTGCATTAGGATAATCTTTTGGACAAACATAATTTGTTATTGTTGTATCTAAAACACATCCATTAATGGTAGTAACAGTTACTGTCAAATCTCTACAAACAGGGGTATTAAAAGTGTTAGTAACTACATTTCCAGATAGTGTTGAACCATCACTAAAATCCCAAATGGTATTACCAACAAGGTTGTTTGGAGTAGAAGTATTACTAAATTCTACTGTAATAGGGTAACAACTATCAGGTTTGTTTCTAGCAATGTCTAATACAGGTACATCGTACCAAAAAACTTGATATTCAACTGTATCAGGAGGTGTAGTACAATTGTCGGTAATAACTACATAATAATCAGTTGGAGATGCTCCGGGAGTAACACTCATAGTTGTCCCGCTACCTAATAATACACCACTTTCATACCAATCATAGTTATATCCAACTCCTGAACCTCCAGTAGCACTAGCATCTAAAGTTGTGCTAAAACCTTCACATACGGTATCAGTATATTGAGTTGAAGATCCTGTAATGTTTGGGAATAATGAGATACATACTTCTTGTGTATCAGACAAACAACCATTGATATCGGTTGCAAAAACCTCATAACAACTAGGTGAAACAATTGGATTAACATTATGAGGTCCATTACCAGGAATATTTGTATTGGTAGTATTATCTGTCCAAGTAAGTGTATGAGTTCCTGTACCACCTATAGATGTTGCACTAATTTGTTTAGTTCCATCAATACAAATGGTGTCGTCAGCAGTAATATTATCAATAAACATCTGGTCTGGCTCATAAATATAAATGGTTGTATCTGTAGTACACCCACTTGTATCTGTGGAGGTGATAATATAAGTTCCAGCAGGTAAGTTCTCTAAAGAATCACTACCAGCAGTCATATTTGGGGTGGTTTGTAATATGGTATTTGTTGCACTATCAGTATAAGTAATGGTTTGTTCTTCACTTCCAACTAACCAATATGGTGTCACTACAATTTTTCCATCATTACCACCAAAACAAGTAACATCAGTAGTTGTTATTAGTGGAACTTGACAACATTGAACATCAATATTTATAGAATCTGTATCTATACAGCCTCCATTAATATTTGTTACTGTTACATAATAAGTTGTAGGCAATGTTGGCGATACTGTTGGGTTTTGTAAAGTAGTATCATTTATACCAAAGTTAGGCGTCCACTCAAAAGTAAAGTCATTTGGATCTGGAGTTGAAGGACACCATCCAAACCTAGTTACTGGTCTGTTTGATCCTGTTCCAGTTGAAAGTGTTGAAGGACAAGCAGCAGTTCCATCACTTCTATACCAAATGCTTGATGTAAATGGCGTAGTTGTCCAAGGGGTAATAGCATTGTCTGTCCAAGTAATATTTGGATTTAAATCATAACAAACTTCAATAATAATATTAGATGTTCCATCCCATTCATAAGCAGTATTGAAATTAAGTGTATTCCAACCAATTACAACATTATAGTTTGCAGGAGATTTAACTTGAGTTAGTCCTGTTTGCCAAGTAGTTAAATTGGTTAATTGCGTACAGCCCATACTAACTCTGTAATTAGGATATGTTATCTGCCCTGTATTTTGAGTAACTTGCCAAGCTATACTTGTAATTTTACCTCCCATAAAACCCATTGCATTTAATTCTGCTGCAGTAAATAAAAATTGATGTTTAGAGTTTCGGTAAAAATGACTAAATGGAGCAGGGTAAGATGTATTGGTGTTTTGACCTGTTTGATTACCAACAGTAGTTTGTGTAACAGGACCAGAACAAGTATTGGTTATACTTGGTCCACAAGTAGCGGGAATACCACCTCCTAAATCTAGGTTTATTAAAACACTATCAGCACAATCAATTGTAGTGTCAGGAGTTAAAATGTTAATATTAGGAGCAACTGCAGAAGCAACTGTAATGGTAATGGAATCTTTTTTAGTACATCCATTAGGGTTAGTAACATCAACATAGTAAGTGTATGTGCCTGGTGTTGAGATATTAGCTTCTGGATTTGAAATAGTCGGGTTGTTTAAATAGTTTGTTGGATACCAGTTATAAATATACCCAGGGTTTGCCGGTTGTACATTTGCATTCAATTGAATTGGTTCAAATAAACAAGATGTAGTTGAACTTTGAGAAACCGTCATAGTAAAATCGGGAACAACCGTAACGGTAACCGTATCTTTATTATTACATCCCCCGGAAAGGTTACTAGTAACTTCATAAGTTGTAGTTACACTTGGTGTAGCAATAGGATTAGAACAAGGATTACATGAAAAATTGGTACCAACAATAATCGGATCTCCTGCTATGGAAACCCAATTAAATGTTTGTCCTCCATTAGCACTCAATTGTGCAGACTGGTTACCACATATTGTGGTATCTTTAAGAGCAACAGTGCTATTTATTACATCAATAACAATTACTTGAGAAGCAGAGCCTACAATAGGACATGCTCCATCAGTAACAGTCATAGTTCCATTTATGAAATTTGGAGAACCAGGAGGAACAGTCCAACAAACGGTAATCGTTAAAGGGTTAGTACCAGCTAATGTATAAGTTGCTCCTGGTAAATTATTTAGAATACTAGAATTAGCAGTATCAATTGTTAAAACATCTCCTGGATTTGTATCAGTAAAAGTCATTTCAAAACAAGCAGAAGCACCTTCGCAAATTGCTATAGAATTAGGCCCTGTTGAATATGCGTTACTACCCGGTAATAGTGTTATACCTCCTGCAGGAGGATCCGGGGTTATATTTGAGCAGCTAATAACATAAAATTGATAATCATGTACTACAGTTCCTGTCAGGTTCCCATTGGCATCATAAGAAGAAATTAAAAATGCAACAACAAAATTCCCAGTTGTGGGTTGGTTAAAAGTTACACAACCTGTAAGTGGGTCAAGAGTAAAGTTTTGTAAAGGTTGTTGAGTTGTATATGGAGAGTTAAAAGTTACGGGGTTGCCGCTACTAGTAGGTGTAATCATAGAATAATAAACACTATCACCATCTGGATCAGTTGCTCCTAAACAATAATTAACGGGTTGCCCTGCACAAACATAAGGAATTGGTGCTGCATTTACTGTTGGAGAATTACCACAAACTTGCGTTTGAGAATTTATGGTCGTACAAAAATTCATTGAATTACTAGAATTACCTGAGACATTGGTTGCATTATCTCTACAACATAGATTAAAACAAATAGACCAGCTATCACAAGCAGCAGGAAAGGTTATTAAAGCTTCATAAGTGTACATTAAAACTCCTTGAACCCCACCAGATGGATTAGGCGGACAGTTACTCAATTGAGAAGCACAAGTTTGTGTTACGTCTTCTTGAACCCCAACTTGATTAAAAGTAACAGAAGCTGGGTTTGGTAACCCGCAGTTGTTGGATATGGTTACATAACTACTACTTTGAGTAGAAGGGAGAGTACTAGGGCATTTTACAAACAATTCCATTGTAAGTAAATATTGATTAGGCGTACCAGTACAAGTGTATGTTAAATTACCTCCTGGTATATGAGATGCATAAGCATTAAAACCAAGAGATAATATTACTATTAATAC
>CAMPHX010000043.1 GCA_946886085.1 uncultured Flavobacteriales bacterium
TAGTTTTATAATTTGGACAAACTAAGAAGAACATTTATAACCAATTTTCTATGTGCGCTATGTTCCTATGTGGAACAAATAAAACTCAAAATAAACATTTCAACCAATTGAAAATCAAGATTTTGTAGCTGATCATTTGTTTTAGGGTACTAATAAGGGTACTATTGTACTCCCAACGTTTTCATTGGGTTCTAAATAATCCTCTAAACTCCCTTAGATTCCCATTTCAGGATGCTCAATCGCTTCTATTACTCAAATATAAGTAGATCGAAGGAAATTACAATTAATGTTTTCTAATCGCTCTAATTTCTTGCTAAACCCAAAAGAAGTGAGGTCACAGCAATATTTCTCCGTAAGTAGTATAGGTTCTTGCGAAGCAAGTGTATTAGATAGCTAGCACTTTACTCTTTAATTAATTCAATTTGAGTGTTAAGTACTCTAAGCATCATTACTAGAGCAAATTTAACCCCTTCTTCTTCTTTTATCATATCCTTTAAGAAAATCTTATCATTATCGTATTTCTCTGGAAAATTAATCGTGACATAAGTGAACCCTGCTTTTGATTTTTCCTTGAATCGATATTCTACTTGAGGTTTCCCGGAAAACTCCTTTAGAAATTTATCAATACTTTGATTTGGTTGCTTCCAATTAACTAAATCTTTATTGACCCAAATTTCATCCCAATTATCAAAAAATGGAAAATGTGCCAACACATTGCGAATGAACTTAAAAAGTGAACCCGATATTTCTGATTCCATTGGCGGTCTATATTTACTTAACCAAGTAAGTACTCCTTTAAGAGGATCATGATTCAAAATCTCGCTATAAATTGAAAACGCTTGAGAAATCTTGGTAAGCCTATAATGTGGATTTTGAGTCCAAAAATCTTCACTGTAGACTTCCGAGCAAATATCGAAAAACTTATTATAACTAAGTTTTAAGAATAACTCTTCAGCTTGTGAAAGAGGTATTGTATCCTTATCAAAGTCATCCTTAATTTCATGTGTTAATTGAAGAACTTGGTTTTTTATTTGATTAAAATCGGTATCTGATATTTCTTCATTATTATTATGTTCTTCAATTGATTCTTTAATTATTTTAAGCCCAATTAAGTCATGGGATCGAAGGCAATAGCAAGCATTGACTAGATTTTTTGATAATCTAATATGTCTAAGTTCATTAGAATGTTTAATTAAATTTTGAACCAATGAAACCAATATATCAACTTTCTCTTGCATGACTTGTTTTATAAAATTAATGAATTACAAACTTTCATAAATTAGATTCCTCATTCAACACATCTGTATTATTAACTTTCCATCCATTGGAGTTTTTTTCGTCATTTACGAAATCACAAAATCGGTGTAGGAAAGCCTCAACGGAATTCCCAATATTTCGTTGTTGATGTAAGCCTACGATTTTTGATTTTTCTTTATCACTGAAACAATAATTGATGAATATGATTGCCTTTATGAAATCTCGTTTCACCAAAATGCCTTCTTTTTGCAATTCTCCTTCAACGTTGTCCTTACCCTCAAATTCAATAGGCTTAAAAATCAAATGTCCGACTTTTCCAAATGCGATATTCCATTGAGTTCCGCTTACCAAAGATTGATACATCTTTTCACGAAAAACGGGAGTGGCACTTTCTATAAATGGACTAAGAGAACCTAACTGCTTTAAATCTATCAATAGCACAGTGTCTCCTAGTGAAAATTGTCCCTCTTTTATGTTTTGTTCAATCTTCTCTATTAAGATTTCTATTAGATACTTAATTGAAGTTGGATCGTATGTTTTATTACCTTTTAGCAAGGGTTGAATTTCGGTAATTGCGGTTGCGACTTTTCTACCTTGATTAAGTTGTCGTTCAAGGTCTATTTGTGCAATTAAACCTTGTTCCATTGTTTTCTTGTAGTTCAAATTACCGTCAGCAAATGACAATGATTTCAACTCTGCATAGACTGAACACACTTCGGTTTCCTCACCATCATTATATTCGAATTCGATCTCAAAGTCAGGGGTTTTACTGTTGCTTTCTGGGACTCTTCTTACGGCATTAAATTTCTCTTTAAGCAGAAAATAAGTCATTGCTTCACTATATTCATCATAGGCACTTTTTAACTGAGGGTCAAAATCAATATTTATGTTCCTTATATAGTTGAGTATATTTGTTTTCTTTTCAGCAATAAATGGATCTGAATTAGCCTTATCGTCCATTCTTTGCAAATCGTCTTGATCGAAACAATTCAGAAGTGGATTATGGGTTAATTGATTTGTCTGTTGCTTCAATTTTAAAAAAGTTTCTTCTAATCCTGCCATCTTATCATTTTTTTGAAATCCTCTCAATTTCCAAAACTAATTTCCGGAAATTCGGGTCAGATGAAGTAAATGGGTGCTTTTCCATTTCATCAATTTGATTTTTAACTTCTACACTTTTTATCCCATGCTTCTCCATCAATTTAACAAGAACATTAAATGCAAGTGTTCTTTGCTTATAATTTTCTACTTGTATTGTATTCTCCGGACTTTCAACATTAGCCTCATATTGAACATGTAAATGTTGTTCTATGCCATCCTTTGAACCCAAAATCCATTTTTCAGAATTTCGTTCTATATCCGAGTTATAAATCATAACATCTAATAATCCAATTTCCATTCGCCTTAATGAAGCCGAGATAGTAGTTCTTTCTGACGATGGAATTATTGTTAACATTGTCTTACGATCAATCGGCAAATGGATCATGTTTGTTTTTTCAAACGGATTTATTGTCTGGTTAAAGTATTCATCTTCATCGAAATCAGGATGCGTTGGATCGGCTTGCGCACGAATAATAACGGGATTATCAGAAGTAATAAATTCACTGTCATCATAAATATGGTAGACAGATATATCATCCATTAATTTACTTTGAACCAATCTCTCGTATGACACTAAATGCTCTACAAGAAACTGTATCCGATTATTTTCTCGCCTTTCTTTGATTATCTGTTCCGTTTCTTCTCTTTTGATCCTAAGATCCTCACCAAGAAAAGAAATTGTGACTTCATCGTCTTTAGTTCCGTCAAAAGCATGTTTTAATACGTTCTCAAAAAATTGGTTTTGAATATTTAAGAATTTTGGTGTTCTGAAATACAAACTTAAAGTAGTTGAAATAACCTTCAATCTTGTTTCAAAATCAATAATGACAGTACTCTTGTCTTTAAGAAGAGATAGTATTTCCGGAAAGACACTATCAATATTATCTGCATAGAAATGTTCAAGATCAAACTTTCTTTCCGCTTCAATTGTTGGAAGAGTGTATAAGTTCCTCTCAATGCAAATGTCTTTTGTGCTTATGGGTTCATCAACTTTGTCTGCACCCTTCATTTTACCATAAATGAAGTACTTCTCATCGAGTTTATCAGCGAAATTATTTAAATAACTTCGAGGGATAAAATGTTGTCTTATTGGCTTACTCATTATCGGAAGGATTAATAACATTGAATTCTATAGCTGTATCTTTGACCATTTCGTAAATCAAAAACACGTCAGTACTGATTAGTTTTCTCTGTGACAGAGGATACATTGAATAAAAGAAAAGATCATCCGTAATAAATACAGAATTAGGAAACTCTTGAACCATAGCAGCTTGATTTATTAAGTACCGACCTAACTCATTCTCAATTGTATTCCCTGTAGTTGCATCATCCATAATGTCCAATAAACTTGCAGGATTAATGATGTCACACTTTTCATTGATCCAGGCAAGTAAGTTATCGTAGTATTCTTTATCCAAAACATAGTCTTCATGATGAACCATGCCAAGAGGTTCGTTTCGGTATGAGTTGATCAGTACCATAATGAAACTTGGGATTTTGAACTTATTTTTAAAAGTGTATTTCCCTTCTTTTTCTAAGATATAAAAGTGAAGTAATGAGGTGAAATCTAAGATGAAATCATATTCCTGGAAAAAGTCTAAAAGCGGAAATGCTTTCGGATCCATTTTTAGCAATCCTTTTTTTTCATAGACTAGTTTATAGTAGGCATGAACTAAATTATCTCTTAGTTCGGAGGTGGAAAATGCCAATTGGGAAAATAGAATTTTTTCCGAATAGTATTCTTCGTACACATCGTTTCGGTTCTCGTTAGGAAAACCTGCAATTTGATGAATAATGTCCAATGGCGAGCCTTCTTCGTCGATGTTAAAAGACTGCATACCAAGTCCGGATTGTGGATTCTTAGTTTCCTCAATTATTTCCATCTTTAGAGCTAAATATTTATTGCAAATGATGCCAATTTTAATGGAGTCGACAATGTTTCCAAGTGGTCTTTTGATCTCGATAACATCATTTGTTTTATGTCCAAGAAGTTGTTCTGAAAATTGATCGTTGGGTTCAATTATTTTTAAAAAATCTTCATCTTTTCCATTTATCTGGTAAAACACGTAGCAACCTTCTTCCACTTCATCGAAAGTTACAAAAAAATCATCCCAGGGTAATCTCAAAAACGACATGAAAAACATTGTTCTCGCCTGTTTATTGTCTTTTTCTTTTGCCCAATAATAGCAGAGTTCCATACCTTCTTTGTGAAATTTAAACTGGAGTAAAATATTCGCAACTTGAAGTGCAGTAACGGCGTTTTGATAGTTGAACTTCGCCAATGTTTCTACATAATTCTCAATTTCATCTGTAGAATTCAAATGGAAACAAGAAATTGCCAGGTAAAGCACGAATAGCTCATATTGGTCTTGCGAAATGGCATACTTACAGATATCTAAACATTCTCCCCAATCGCTAATTAGCGTTCGTTTTTGAATTTCAAGTTTTGTGAATGCCGAATTATACGGAAGATTATTTCTCCAATGCTTTAACCATTTCAACAATTTATGATTGTTAGCCTTGGCATAATGTAGTGCCCAGATATAGTTAGATATCTCAAAAGCTGAAAGAAATTGATCTTCTTTGAGTTCAACTATAGTAATACATTCGTCAAAATTCTTGTTTAGGAAAAAAGCGTCTTGCAAATAATGACTTATGCTAATTTCAGATTTCAATATAACATCCTTATTCGCTAATAGCCATTCCGTATATTCTTCTTTAGGACCTGAAACATATAAATCTCGGTATATCTTGATAAATTCAAAATACTGTGGAACTTCTACCGAAATGTTAGAAAGTTTGTCAAGATCAATGTCTTTTGCCTTGTCATGAACAGCTAAAACCCCAACCATTCGCAGGATTTCTTCGGTTGCCAAAGAATCTATTTTTTCCAGTAGCTTGATTCTTCTATTAGCTGTAGTAGCATATGATTCAATATCATCGGCACGATAATGGCAGTAGAGCAACAGACTAATGCTATTGGGAGTTTCTTGACTCATTCCATTCAATATTTGGATCGCTTCATCAATTTTATCGGATTGTTGTAAAACATTTGAAAGAATCAGACTCAGAAGTTCATCATTGTTATTATTTTGATTGTATAACCTCTGAAGTTCAAAAACAGCGGCGTCGTCTTTTGAAATTAAGTAACCGGTGAAAACCCGGAAAAAATCAATTTGAACATAGTATTCCGTGATTTCGGAATTTTGAAGGAGCTTCATAAAACTATCCAAAAGATTATGCGTGCTAATCAAGAGTCGGTTATTATCATAGTCAATTGTATTGAATAGTATTTTGAATTCTCGCAAGAATCGAGTAATAGCAACTTCAGCGATGTATAGATTGTTCTTATAGTTTTGGTGTGTGGATTCTAGTAGAGTTAACACGACACCATCTTGAATTAACTGTGGGTGACTAGTTACTAAATTGTTGAACTGCTCTTTGTTTCTAACATTCAAGTGAATGATTCGATTGAAATCTCGATTGCCAGACACAATTTTAGACACAGAATTCATTCCTTTAGCAATGCTGTCAGGCTTCAATAACACGTTAATCGCATTGGCAAATTCATTTAACGAGTTGATTGAAAGAATATCATTGACAAGAACTTGTGCCTTATCGTATTCTTCCGTCATGTAATAAGAGATACAAGCCCGTTCTTTTACAACGTCTTTTGTCGAATTGAGTTCATAAGCGATGATGAAACATTTATATGCATCGGTTACACGGTTTTTTATCATTTCAAGACACAAACCTTTCAAGTATGCAATTTCTGATCTTAGAATTGAATTGCTAGATAAATTACTGTCATTCAATCTCGTTTCTAAGGCTTCAACTAGCTTTAATGCTGTTTTGGGTTTGTATTCGTTTAGTAGGTTTTTGTAGAGTTGAATTTGTTTGAACCATTCATCTTTCAGCGGACTATTATCTTTTAATATTTCCTTAATTTCTTGAAGGTCTTGGCTGGAAGCTCCTTCATAAAGATCACCCTGCACTTGAATTATCTTGGAGTTAATGATCTGCGAGTTCTTTATTGAATTTTCAGGTTTTTTCGGAGCATCTATTAATTGGCTAATAATGTTATAAATCAGACCGATTAGTACTACAATTAACCCGACTAAAATGTTACTCTGACCAAATATGGTTAGGTAAAAGTCTTTGCCGAAAAAATAAAGGCAGACTACCTGTATCAATGAAGGAATAGCCATTAAGCCGAGACCCGCACTGACAATTATTCGAGTAATTATATTGTATGATTTTGGTTTAAGTGATTTCCAAATAATGGCTAGTTTTTCTACAGTAGTAATGTTCATGCTTAAATAATTGAAATCTTGTTTTATCAAAGGATATGCCAATGGCAAGAACAACTGACATACTGACTAATTGTCATTGAAACAGCGTGTTATGTACTGATAATATGTTTTTTTACGATTCTTTTGGCAAAAGATCGTCCCAGGTATTAATGCCTGTTTTTACTTTCGAAATTTGTTCAGTTGAGTTGACAATCATTCCACAGATCAAGCAAATTCCATAAATCAATTCCCAGTGCGGTATTTGCTTATTGATGATGTCTATATTCTCTTTGTCGTTTGGCAAATCTGCTAGTACTTTATTTTTTTCCTCATCTGAATAGCCTGCATTTTTCAAAGTGTGCGCTATTTTACCAATTTTCATGGTCACAAGCATTCTTGTTGCTGCATTTCTAATTACAATTGGAGTATCGCTTCCCAGATCGTAAACAGACTCCATTTTTTGTTGAAGCTCAAATAAATCAAATGGTAAAGAACTGTGTGCAGCATCGTTTCGAACTTTTCGAAGTGCATTCAAACTATCTCTCAATGTCTTACTAATTAGCCGAAAAGCAAATGCTAATTCAATCTTAGCAGAAAAGGAACTTAAATGACCTGGATAATTTAAAAGCCTTTCTCTCTCTTTTTTTGAAATTTCATCCGGAAGAGTAATTTCTATTAACTCTGTAAGAAAATCATCAGCGTGCGCCGTTGCAATTAGAATTGCACCACGGCCAGATTCCTCTAATAGATTTTCAAGTAAGACATTAAATAGTTCTTTGATTTTTGGATGTTCGAATATGTACATCTTGTTTTGGTAGTAAATAGTGGAAGTGGTCTAGTAAAGCTAATTGCGGTTCTATTCTTATTTCGTTGAAATCAATAATTCTCGTACATCAACATCTAAAGCTTCTGCAACCTCAAATAAAGTTTCAATAGTTGGTTGCATTTGGTTTGTACACCATTTGGAAACCGTTGTTCGGTTCTTACCCAAAGCTTCTGCCAACCAATTGTTCGTTTTACCTTGTTCAGCTAAGACAGCTTTGATACGATTCTGTGCTTTTTTATCCATTTATTATGCTCTATAGATAGAATTTGAGGAAAAATAAGCATAATTCAACAATCGAAAAATAACGCCTTTTAGCTTAAAACGGTTCTTTTGAATATAAATAATCGTATTAATTTGCTTTAAAAGCATAAAATGAATATTTTTAAGCAAAATTTACAACTCATGCAGAAAAAAACTCCAAAAAAGGTAATCATTCAATTGATAAAAGACGATTTAAGACACCAACATACCGTTTTAGGTTTGAACCTATTGGGGTTCGATCACGATAATGGAATGTTGGATATTTC
>CAMPHX010000044.1 GCA_946886085.1 uncultured Flavobacteriales bacterium
GGCTGGGGCTACGGTTGGGGTAGTCCGTGGCACTGGGGATATGGTGGTGGCTGGTATGGTTCTTCCTACTGGTCAGGTTATAATCACGGTTACATGAATGGCTATTATGATGGATTATACGCTTCTGGAAATTACTATAACAGTTATGATAGAAATAGCCATTATTATGGAAAAAGAGGTAGTACAGGAGGCTCTGATGGTTACGGAGGAACAAGAGCTACAACTGTTAACACAAGTGGTAAGTCCTTAACTTTTGGAGAAAAATATGAACAAGCTGTTAAGAGTAACCCTGGTTTAAATACTGTACCTAAAAGTGGAATTAGTAATACTCCAAAGAATAATGCAGGTACTACTGTAAAAGGGAATGTAAATACTCCGGTAAAGCAAAATACTTACGGAACAGCTCCAAAAACTAATCCTAAACCTACTGGAACTAATCCGAAGCCTTATACTTCGCCAACCAAAACTTATGGAGGAAATACTCCTAAACCTAGTATGACCCCTACAAAAACGCAAGAGCCATATAATAAGCCTTATACAGCTCCAACTAAGCCGCAAACTTCGCCTAAGCCATATACGCCTCCAACAAGGACTAATACAGCTCCAACAAAGACTAATACACCAAAGTCGTATCCGAAGCCTAGCTATACTCCTCAGCCTAAAAGTAATAACAGACCGAGTTATAGCAAGCCTTCACCAAAACAAAACTATAACCCACCAAAGTCTAATTCTAGACCTAGTTATTCGCCACCTTCAAGAAGTGGAGGTAGCTATAACAAAGGTGGAGGAAGTAGCGGAGGCTCTAGAAGTGGTGGTTCTTTTGGAGGAAGTAGAAAATCACCTCGTTAATTAAATCATTAATTGAATTTAAATAAAAAATTATGTTAGTATCTAAATATAAATTAGTTCAAATAGCATTGGTTGCAGGGTTGTTCTTTGGTTTTGCTGTTGATGGTAAAGCTCAAAATGAATTTGACGTACTACGTTATTCTAATATAGAACATTATGGAGATGCAAGGTTTAATGCAATGGGAGGTTCTTTTGGAGCTTTGGGAGCAAACATGTCTTCGTTAAGTATAAATCCAGGAGGTTTAGGAGTTTTTAAAAGTTCTGATTTTTCTTTTACCCCTTCATTTCATTATAATTATTCAGAAAGTGTAGCTGATAACACTTTGGCAGCAGACGGAAAATTAAACTTCCATTTTAGCAATATTGGTATCGTTGGTACTTTTGAAGCTAGTAATGGCTGGAGGTCTTTTAATATGAGTGTTGGATATAACAGATTGGCAAATTATAACAGAAGTGTAACCATTAACAGCACTACAGATAGTTCGTTTTTATCAACTTATACAGATGAATTAAATAGTTTTGATTTCTCTCAAGGTGGAGATATTGCAGAAATGTTTCCTTTTACCGCCAACTTGGGGTATCAAACATACTTGGTAAACCCAATGGCAGCTGACTCAACTAAGTTTGATCATTTTTTTAAAGATTCTAAAAATATAAAAAAACAAACTAATATAGAAACCAAAGGTGGTTCTGGAGAGACTTATTTTGCAATGGGAGGAAATTATGGTGATAAACTATTTATTGGCGGGTTAATAGGTATACCTTCTGTACGATATGAATACAATAGGTTTTATAGAGAAACTTCTGAGGAAGGTGATACCTTAACAGATTTTACGGCTTTTTCGGTGAATGAAAACATTAAAACGTCCGGAGCAGGGGTTAATTTTAAATTAGGTATGATTTATAGTTTTTCAGATTGGTTTAGATTTGGTATAGCTTTTCATACACCAACAGTTTATGGTTTGTCTGATAGTTGGGAAACAACTGTGGTTTCAGAAAATAAAAATGGAGAAAAGCTTACAGAAAAATCTCCTTACGGTACTTTTGATTATATTGTAACAACTCCTTATCGTTTTATTACAAGTGGTGCTTTTGTCTTTAGTCGTTATGGAGTGTTAAATATAGATTATGAATATGTAGATTATTCTACAGCAAGAATAAAACAAGATAATTCTTTTGGTGTTGGAGCAGATTTCTCTCTAGAAAACCAAGCTATTAGAAGTAATTTTGAAAGTACACATAATATTAGAGTGGGTACAGAATGGAGGTTAGATCCATTTAGATTTAGAGCCGGATACCGCTTTCAAGGAAATCCTTTAGATAGTAAGTTTAATGCAGATTACGGTTCTAATTTATATTCTGCGGGTATTGGAATTAAACAAGACGAATACTATTTTGATGTGGCATATGCTATGAGAAAATATAATTCGGTAACTTCAATTATTGCACAACATGGCGATTATGCAAGAGTAGATTTAACCGATCATTACCTTTCATTTACATTAGGATTTAGGTTTTAAATAAAAATAATATCTCGCAAAGACGCAAAGTCGCAAAAGTTTTCAATTCAAGTAATTCCATTTTTTTATCAATAAAAAGCTTCAAGTATTTTAATGCTTGGAGCTTTTTGTTTTAAACAGTTGAAAAGTGGTTGATAAATCATCTGTTTAAGATGAATTTATTAGCAGTAAATAGTGAAGTCGTATTGCTACTTTTCTTACATTTGCATCCCTTTTTTATTCACTTAATTCATTAATTATTTATGGCAGCAAATAAATTTTCAGACAGACATATCGGTCCTCGTGAGGAAGATAAAAAATCAATGTTGTCTTCAATTGGGCTTAACTCAATAGAAGAATTAATCAGTCAAACTATCCCTGCAAAAATCAGGTTGAAAAAAGAGTTGGAGTTAGACGCTCCTCTTACAGAGTTTGAATACCTTAATCACATTACCGAGTTAGGTGAAAAAAATAAAGTATATCAATCTTACATTGGATTAGGTTATCACAGTATAATTACTCCGTCAGTAATAAAAAGAAATATCTTCGAAAATCCGGGATGGTACACTGCTTATACACCTTATCAGGCAGAAATATCTCAAGGAAGATTAGAAGCATTGTTAAACTATCAAACAGCAGTAATAGATTTAACGGGAATGGAGTTGGCAAATGCTTCTTTATTAGATGAAGGAACTGCAGCTGCCGAAGCAATGATTTTAGCCTATAACAGCCGAAGTAAAGCCTTGAAACAAAGTGATGCTAACCAATTTTTAGTTTCAGCAGATTGTTTGCCGCAAACCATAGATATTTTAAAAACAAGATCTACTCCACTAGGAATTGAATTGATTATTGGAGATGAAAATTCTTTTGCATTTAACGATAAAGTTTTTGGATGTATTTTACAATACCCTACTGTTAAAGGTGCAATTAATGATTATAAAAAAATTACTGCTGAAGCTCATGCAAACGAAAGCATGGTAGTTGTTGCCGCAGATTTATTGAGTTTAACATTATTAACACCTCCGGGAGAATGGGGAGCAGATGTTGTTGTTGGAAGTTCTCAACGCTTTGGTGTGCCAATGGGTTATGGTGGACCTCATGCAGCATTTTTTGCTACTAAAGAAGCTTTTAAAAGAGCAATTCCGGGTAGAATTATTGGCGTTTCTGTTGATGCACAAGGCAACAGAGCATTAAGAATGGCATTACAAACCAGAGAACAACATATTAAAAGAGACAAAGCTACTTCTAACATTTGTACAGCACAAGTATTGCTTTCTGTAATGGCAGGAATGTATGCTGTTTATCATGGTGCAGAAGGAATTAAAAATATAGCAACTACTATCAATAAGTTAACAACTCAATTAGCTGCTGGAATTGATGGGTTAGGTTTGAAGAGAGTCAATAATACTTTCTTTGATACCTTGACTTATGAAGTTAGCAATGAACAAAAAGTTGTTATCAATAAAATTGCGTTGGAAAATAAAATTAACCTTAATTTTTATGCTGAAGGCTATGTTTCTATGAGTGTTGGAGAAACAGAAAATGAAGCTACTATAAAAGCGTTAATAGCTGTTTTTGAAAAAGCATTAGGAAAACAGGCTGGAAGTAATTCAGGTGTGCAAGGAATACCAGCCGATTTAGTAAGAACATCTGCTTACTTAACGCACGAAATTTTCAATAAATATCGTTCTGAGTCAGATATGATGAGGTACATTAAAAGATTGGAAAATAAAGATTTGTCATTAACTCATTCTATGATTTCTTTGGGCTCTTGTACCATGAAATTAAATGCAGCATCAGAGTTAATTCCTTTAGGCTGGTCAGATTGGGCAAATATTCACCCATTTGTGCCATTAGATCAAGCTCAGGGTTACCAAGAGATGTTGAAAAAATTAGAAGATGATTTAGCTGAGATTACAGGGTTCGATGCAGTTTCTTTACAGCCAAACTCGGGAGCTCAAGGCGAATATGCAGGTTTAATGGTTATTAGAGCTTATCACGAAAGTAGGGGAGATACGCATAGAAATATTGCATTAATTCCTTCATCAGCTCATGGAACTAATCCGGCAAGTGCTGTAATGGCAGGAATGAAAGTAATTGTTACTAAATGCGATGATAACGGTAATATTGATGTAGCAGATTTAAAAGCTAAAGCTGAAGAATATGCTGCCAACCTATCTTGTATTATGGTTACTTATCCATCTACACATGGTGTTTATGAAGAAAGCATTATGGAGATTACTGAAATTGTACATCAAAATGGTGGACAAGTTTATATGGACGGTGCTAATATGAATGCACAGGTAGCACTTACAAACCCTGCCAATATTGGAGCAGATGTTTGTCACTTAAATTTACATAAAACCTTTGCTATCCCTCATGGTGGTGGTGGTCCTGGAGTTGGTCCTATTGGAGTAGCTAAACACTTAACGCCATTTTTACCATCTAATGTAATTGTAAAAACCGGTGGTGATAAAGCTATAACAGCTATTTCTGCGGCTCCTTGGGGAAGTGCTTATGTTTGCTTAATTTCTTATGGATACATTAAGATGTTAGGAACAGCAGGGTTAAAACTTTCTACTGAAGCAGCTATTTTAAATGCTAACTACTTAAAATCAAAATTAGAGCAACACTACAAAATATTATATACCAATGATAAAGGTAGAGTAGCTCACGAAATGATTTTAGAATGTAGAGATTTTAAAGCTGCATCGGGTGTTGAGGTGAGTGATATTGCTAAACGTTTGATGGATTATGGTTTTCATGCTCCAACTGTTTCTTTTCCTGTTGCAGGAACATTAATGGTAGAGCCTACAGAAAGTGAAAGTAAAGAAGAGCTAGATAGATTTGTTGAAACCATGATCGCTATTAAAGAAGAAGTAAATGATATTATTGAAGGCAAAGCCGATAAAACCAATAATGTGTTGAAAAATGCTCCGCATACTTCTAAAGTTTTATTAGCTGATAATTGGGATAAACCTTACTCAAGACAACAAGCTGCATTTCCATTAAAATGGGTAGAAGATGCTAAATATTGGACAACAGTTGGTAGAGTAGATGATGCTTATGGCGACAGAAACTTAGTTTGTAGCTGTAATCCAATTGAAGATTACGCTGAAATTTAAATTTCATAATTATAAAGAAAGAAAAGCCCTGAAAGTTAAAACTTCAGGGCTTTTCTTTTTATTAGCTTTTATAGGATTACTCCACCACTAACTTACCACTTTGCACTGCTTTATCATTTTGTAAGATATTGTAAAAATACAATCCTGATGATAATTGGTTAATGTCTATTTGATTATTAGTGTTGTTGATAGTTGTGTTAAGTAACACTCTACCCATAATATCCATTATTTCTAAAGAAACTGTTCCATTTTTAGTTTCCAAATTATGGCTAATAGTTAAATTATCGTTAGCTGGGTTAGGGAATACCTTAACAAAACTATCCTTGTTGGTAGTTTTTGTTTCTTCTTCATTTGCTAAACGAGCTTTACTACCTGTCGGAATAACTACCTCAATAATTTCCTCGTAAGTTGCTAAACCTAAACTTACCAATAAAGCACGAGCTGATGCTACACCGTTACAAATTTTGGTTTCAGCTGCAAGAGCTTCTACTTGTTGCAATAAAACACTATCTTTTAGTAAGGCTTTGCTTTGTTTTGGATGTTGCTTTAAAGTAATAGCAATATTGCTGAACTCAACAAATTGTTGGTTGTTTGGTTTGCTTTGTAATTGAGCAATTTTACTTTGAGCAGTTCCAATATTACCTGTAGCAATTAACAATTGTGCAAGTGCTTGTTCATCTGCATTAGTGTTATAAGCAGCATGTTGTTGTAAAAAGTTGATAGCTTCTATTTTACCATCACTATTTTCATCACCTAACAATAATTCTTTCATCATATAACTTCTGGTAAGTTGCATTTGGCTTTTTACAACAGCCAAATCTTGCTCTAAGACTTTTAATAATGAAGTATCTTTAGTACTCATTAGGTTATTTATACTGTCATACTCTGCTTCTTGTGTAGCTAATTCTGTCGACATCATCAACATTGTTCTTCCACCAGATTGCCTGTCTGGACAAGAATTACTTGGATTGAATGCAGCTAAATTAACACACTCGTGAGTAGCAGTATTTGAAGAATTATAATAAGTATTTCTAGGTTCTAAATTGTAGCCATTAGGTGGACTGTATCTGTAAGTTGGTACTCCCACAGAAGAAGTTGCCGCCCAAAAATCACCGTATTGAACAGTATAAGAAAACTGGTTATTAGAAGGACCTGTTACTGTTAAACAATTTCCGTGGTCATCAGCTACCATTCCTGAAGAAATCAAAATATCATAATCAGCAATCTCTTCATACGTATTACATCTAAATTCTAAGCCAATTCCGTTGCCCATATTATCGCCATTGGTACTTGCAGCCTGAGAACCAACTACTAAGTTACTAAAGTTGTTTCTGTAAACTTCATTAGCAGCAGTTCCTGAATTGTTGACATAAACACCAACATAACCATTATGTGTTGTTGTAAAATCGTTATTTTCAACGGTGTATCCGCTGCAATTGCTTAAGTATAATCCATAAGAAAAGTTACCAAGAGAAACAGAAGCGCCTATATCAAAATCATTTTCGGTAATTTTTGCAGCTTCCATATTAAAAATTAAAATAGAGTTAAAGTTGTTGTTGAAATTTGTTTTATTAATAAAGGCGACCTTGGTTCTTACCGTGTTTAAAGCTACTATACCTTCAGTAAGGTTGGTAAAATTAGATTCATCAAAAACTGAACAAGGAATAGTCATGTTTGCACATCTGGCTTGAACGGTAAATTTTGAGGTATAACTTACAATACCTTGTCCTCTCCCTGTGTAAGGATATACAGTTCCTGTTATATCTGTATTTTCAAAATCGCAACCAGAAAAAGTAATTCCTGTTACCTCATTTAATGTGGCATGAGTAATTCCATTATTTAAAGAAGGGTCGTTTAAAGAAGCATCTGTAATAAACGTTACATCGCTAAAATACGATTGGTCGTTAAGTTGACTACTACCGAAAACCGATTGAAAAGGATTAAATACCACATCTCTGTAATTATTTCTAAATTCAGTTTCTGTATTTGCCTGAATAATACCGCCATTGTTAGCACTAGTTGCATGTTTAAAATTAACAGCTCCCTCTATAGCGTGTTCAATTACAGAACTGTTTTGAGCGATAAACCTACCTGAAACCGCTGCTTGAAAAGTACCTGTTCCTGTCCCCCAAACTTCAACCCCTTGCCACATTAGGTTGTCTCCGCCACAATCATCATAAACGGTAAGGGTAGTTCCGTTAATGGTTAATCTTGCTCCGTTTTCTACAATAAGCCTTGCGTTAACATCAAATTCAAAACGCATGTTGTTGATGGTAATGTTAGCTCCACTTTTAATTACCAACAAATCTCTTACGGTAACAGTTCCACTTGCAGAACCAAAAGGATTATTGCCTAGACTCCATGTAGCTGTTCCTGTATATTCTTGGTTGTTTTTATCTGCTTCTACATCAAAACTGGTATAGGCAATACAGCATTCGGGGTCAGTAGTAAAATGAGCAGTGTAGTCCATGCCGTCTATTTGGTCAGGGAGAGGGTATAATTTTAATAAATTATTTGATATCCCTC
>CAMPHX010000045.1 GCA_946886085.1 uncultured Flavobacteriales bacterium
TAATTGAAGCTTCTAAGACCTTGTCTGCCTATATTAACTATACATTAAAAGAGAAAAAACAAGACATTTGGATTGCCCAACGAGAAGGAAGAGCTAAAGATGGTTTTGATAAAACTACTCCCGGCTTACTAAAAATGTTTGGCATGTGCAGCGATGATGATTTGCTTACTCATCTTATTAGTTTAAACATCACTCCTGTAGCTATTTCTTACGAATACGATCCTTGCGATTACCTTAAAATTCCTGAACTGCTTAAAAAACATAATGGAGAAGAATATATAAAAGCTCCTACTGAAGATAATCAGCACATGGTTTTAGGAATGAAAGGCTACAAAGGCAATAGTCACATTCATTTTGGAGAACCTATAAATAATGATATTCTTAAGTTTAAAGAAATAAAAAACAAAAATGAATTGCTAAAATTAATTGCCGAAGTAATTGATGAAAAAATTTACCAGCATTACCATCTTTTTCCTACCAATTACATTGCCTATAACTTGTTAAATAACAAAAATGAGTTTGAAAATAATTATACCAAAGCTGACAAAGAAAAATTTGAAGCTTACATAGAAAAACGATTGGAAAACTTTAAAGGAAATGAGTTGGCGAAAGAAATTTTCCTAAAAATGTATGCTAATCCGGTGATGAACAAACTAAGGGTTCAAAATTTGAAATTTGAGACTCAAAATTCAAATAATAGTAAAATATAAATTTTTAAAACATACACTATGAAAAACATTGCAGTAATAGGAGCAGGAACAATGGGAAACGGAATTGCCCACACTTTTGCTCAATCAGGATTTAACGTAAACTTAATTGATATTTCACAAGCTTCACTAGACAGGGCTATAACAACTATTTCTAAAAATTTAGATAGAATGGTGGCTAAAGAAAAAATCACTGAAAGCGATAAAAATACCACACTTGGTAACATTACCACATTTACAGATATGGACAAAGGTGTTTCCAATGTAGAGCTAGTAGTTGAAGCAGCTACAGAAAACGTAGAGTTAAAATTGAATATTTTTAAATCGTTAGATGCTGCTACTAAACCCGAAGTTATTTTAGCATCCAATACTTCATCGATTTCTATTACTAAAATTGCTGCGGCAACTTCTCGTCCTGATAAAGTTATAGGCATGCACTTTATGAACCCTGTGCCTATTATGAAATTGGTAGAAATTATTAGAGGTTATTCTACTTCTGATGAGGTAACCAACAACATTATGGAACTTTCTAAAAAATTAGGAAAAGTACCTGTAGAAGTTAATGATTACCCGGGTTTTGTGGCAAACAGAATTTTAATGCCCATGATTAATGAAGCTATCATTACCTTACATGAAGGTGTTGCTGGAGTAGAAGAAATTGATACAGTAATGAAACTAGGTATGGCACACCCTATGGGACCACTTCAGTTAGCAGATTTTATTGGTTTAGATGTTTGTTTATCTATCCTGAATGTACTTTATGAAGGCTTTGGAAATCCAAAATATGCTCCTTGTCCATTATTAGTAAACATGGTTACTGCTGGGAAATTAGGTATAAAATCAGGAGAAGGATTCTACTCTTGGACACACGGAACGAAGGATTTAATGGTAGCTCCACAATTTAAATAATTGATATTATAAATAAATGATTGGAAATTTGGAATTAAGGTTCTAAATTTCCATTCTTTTTAATGTCTCGGCAACAAAAACTGCCTAAAATGAAAAAGTCGCACAAATTCATATTGTTTTCGTTTATCGGTCCGCTGGTAATGACTTTTTTTATTGCTGTTTTTGTATTGGTAATGCAGTTTATATGGCTTTACATTGATGAAATGTTGGGCAAAGGATTAGAGTGGTATGTGCTTGCCGAATTGTTTTTCTATGCCACAGCCAATGTAGTTCCTATGGCTATGCCACTGGCAATTTTACTTGCCTCCATTATGACTTTTGGGAATTTAGGCGAACATTTTGAATTGGTAGCTTTTAAATCTGCAGGCATCTCTCTTCAAAAAGTGATGAAGCCACTTATTGTTTTTGTATGTTTTATTAGCATAGGGGCTTTTTATTTTGCCAATAATGTTATTCCTGTTGCCAACCTAAAATTTTATTCTCTTCTGCACGATATCAGAAGTCAAAAACCGGCAATTAATATTCAACCCAATGTTTTTTACAATGAAATTGACGGATATACTATTAGAGTAAAAAATAAAATTCCGTTAGAAGATGGTAGGGAAATGCTTAAAGATGTAATGATTTACAACCATGCCAATAACAATGGCAACCGACAAGTTACTGTTGCAGATTCAGGTATTATGAATCTATCAAAAGACAAAGCCTATTTTACCATTAAACTTTATCATGGTGTGGATTATCAAGAAAAACAAGAAGACAGAAATAATACTAAAAGCTACCCGCTTACCCGTTTTTATTTTGAAGAAAATGAATTTCAGTTTGATATAAGTGGTTTTCAGTTTAAGCGTAGTGATGAAGAGGCTTTTAAACATGATTATCGTTTGCTCAACCTCAAACAATTAATGTATAGAACAGATTCGTTGCATAAATTTACTCGCGAAGAAGCCGATTTTTTAAATGAAAATGTACATTATGCCTATTTATTTAATGATAGCATTACAGACAAAAAAAATAAGACTTTTCTAACTCCCACTCAAAACATACAACAACACGATTCTATTCCTCATAAAAAAGTTAACCTAAAAGAATTTAACAAACAGCAAATCAGTCAGGTTTTTGGGATTGCTATAAACAATGCTCGTACGCAAAAAGGTAGGGCCGCAGCAGCTAAAATAGAAATGAATGTGTTAAAAGAAACACTTGCCAGAGTTAAAATTGAGTGGCACAGAAAATTTACTTTTTCTATAGCTTGTTTAATTATGTTTTTTATAGGAGCACCCTTGGGAGCTATTGTTAGAAAAGGTGGTTTGGGAATGCCTGTGGTAATTTCTATCATTTTCTTTTTAATTTATTATATAATTTCCATAACGGGAGAAAAAATGGCAAAAGAGCTTATTATTTCACCATGGTTAGGCATGTGGTTTTCTACTTTTGTATTATTTCCACTCGGCTACTTTTTTACTTACAAAGCCACTACCGATTCTGCTTTATTTAATATTGATGCTTATACAGGATTTTTTAAAAATATTTTTACCCGAAAGAAAAAAGAGCTTAATTAATGAAGATCCTTCAAATATGTCATAAACCTCCACTTCCCGCTCTTGATGGCGGATGCAAGGCTATACACGCTTTAACAGAAGGATTTTTAGCTAACGATATCTCCGTTAAAATCTTAACCATTGCCACACAAAAACATCCTTATCAACCCGAACTTTTTCCAACAGCTTATTTAGAGCAAACCAACATAGAACATGCTTTTATAGATACTGCTATTAAGAAAAAAAATGCGCTGGCTAACTTGTTTAGTGGCAAGTCTTATAATATCAGTCGTTTTTACAATAAAAATTTTGAAGAGTTGATAACTGCAACACTTCAAAAAGAAAAATTTGATATCATTTTATTAGAAAGTCTTTATACAACGCCTTACATTGCTGCTATTCGTAAAAGTAGTAATGCTAAAATTATTTATCGTTCGCACAATATTGAGTTTGAAATTTGGCAGCGAACAGGCAATCAAGAAAATAATGCTATTAAAAAAAAGTACCTGCATTTTTTAGCCAAACGCCTCAAAAAATACGAACAATCTATTCTCAATTTAGTAGATGGAATTGCTGCCATCACCAAAAAAGATGAAGAGCAATTATTAGCATTGGGTTGCAAAAAATCAATAACAACTGTTCCTTTTGGTATCAATCTTCATGGTTATCAGCTAAAAGAAATGCCACAAGAAAAAAAACTTTTTCATATTGGTAGTATGGATTGGATACCCAATCAAGAAGCCATAAAATGGTTTTTGAATGAAGTTTGGTCGGCAATTATTGCCAAAGAACCAACGGCTACTTTTCATCTTGCCGGAAAAAATATGCCCGATGAAATTATAAAGTTAGCTGCATCTACAAAGGGAGTTATTAATGAAGGAGAAGTGGAAAATGCCAATGACTTTATCAGCAATAATAACATAATGATAGTGCCATTGTTTTCAGGCAGTGGCATGCGAATTAAAATTATTGAAGCAATGGCAATGGGAAAACTTGTAATTGGAACATCCGTTGCATTTGAAGGAATTGCTGTTCAGCATAATAAAAATGGCATCATTGCCAATACCTCCAACGAGTTTAAAGAAGCCATTTTAATGTGTTTACAACACCCTGAAGTTGTTAAGAGCATTGGACAAAAAGCAAGAAAAACAATTGAAGAACAGTATAACAATACCGTTATCGTAAAGCAATTAATTAATTTTATAGCCGAATAATGAAACTATTTGTACTACTTTCTCGCTTTCCGTATCCTCTAGAAAAGGGAGATAAGTTACGTGCATTTCATCAGATAAAAGAATTATCTAAACAGCATGAAATAGTTTTATGTGCTTTGTCCGACCAAAAAGTAGAGCAAAGCTCTATCGATAAACTTCAAGAATATTGTAAAGCCATCCACATTATTAGGCTTCCTAAGTGGAAAATCTATTGGAATTTATTTTGGCAGTTATTATTTACCGATAAGTCGCTGCAAGTAGTTTATTTTTATAATAAATCGGCTCAAAAAAAAATTAACCGCATTATAGCAGAATACCAACCCCACCATATTTATGGTCAGTTAATTCGAGTTGCCGAATACATTAAAAATATTCCCATTCCTAAAACATTAGATTACATGGATGCCTTGGCTCGTGGAATGGAAAGAAGAATAGCACAATCGCCTTTTTACATTAAATGGTTTTTAACTACCGAAACTACTCGATTAAAACGTTACGAGCATCAAATTTTTGACGCTTTTAATCATCTTACCATAATTTCTGAGCAAGATAAAAATTTAATCGTCCACATAAAAAACGATGCTATCCAAATAATTCCTAATGGTGTTGATTATGAAATGTTCAAATTTCAGGAAAATACCGAAAAAAAATACGACCTTATTTTTACAGGCAACATGGCTTATCCACCCAATATTGATAGTGTGATTTATTTAGTAAATGAAGTTATGCCGTTAGTTTGGAAAAAATATCCTGATATAAAATTAGTAATTGCCGGTGCCGAACCAGATAAAAAAGTGTTGCAATTGGCTTCCAAAAATGTCGAAGTAACAGGCTGGGTAAAAGATATTACCACTTATTATGCAGCGGCTAAAATATTTGTAGCTCCAATGCAAATTGGTACAGGATTGCAAAATAAATTATTAGAAGCGATGGCTATGAAACTACCTTGTGTAACATCTCAGTTGGCGAATAACGCTTTAGGAGCTGAACATCAAAACTCCATATTAATTGGTAATCAACCCGAAGAATATTACGAACATATTATATCTTTGTTGGAAAATAAAAACTTGTATAATGACATTGCAACATCAGGTTATGATTTTGTGAAAAAGAACTATACTTGGCAAGGCACAACACAAAAATTGAATGAATTGATTATAAATACTAAAAAACAATGAGAGAATTACAACAACAAATAGAAGCGGCTTGGGAAAATAGAGATTTATTGAAAGATGAGGCGACAAAAATTGCTATCCGACAAGTAATAGAACATTTAGACAAAGGAACATTGAGAGTTGCCGAACCAAAAGGTAATGATTGGCAAGTAAACGAATGGATTAAAAAAGCGGTAGTACTTTACTTTCCTATCCAACAAATGAAAACCATTGAGGTTGGTCCATTTGAGTTTCATGATAAAATGGAATTGAAAAAAGATTACGAAGCGTTGGGCGTTCGTGTAGTTCCTCATGCTGTAGCTCGTTATGGAGCTTTTTTAGCCAAAGGTGTTATTATGATGCCTTCTTATGTAAATATTGGTGCTTTTGTAGATAGCGGAACAATGGTTGATACATGGGCAACAGTTGGTTCTTGTGCTCAAATTGGTAAAGATGTCCATTTAAGTGGCGGAGTTGGTATTGGTGGTGTATTGGAGCCTTTACAAGCTGCTCCGGTAGTAATAGAAGATGGTTGTTTTATAGGCTCAAGGTGTATAGTGGTAGAAGGCGTTAGAGTGAGGAAAGAAGCTGTTTTAGGAGCAAACGTAGTACTTACTAAATCAACAAAAATTATTGATGTAAGCGGAGATACTCCTATTGAATATAAGGGCGAAGTGCCGGAAAGAGCTGTGGTAATTCCAGGTTCTTATACCAAAGAATTTCCTGCAGGAAAATTTAATGTACCTTGTGCCTTAATTATAGGGCAAAGAAAAGCCAGTACCGATTTAAAAACCTCTCTGAATAATGCGTTGAGAGAATATGATGTAGCAGTTTAACACATTAAAATAGAGTATTATGAAATAGCCACTTGCAAAAAGTAAACCAACACGAATGAAGATAATATGGCGTATTGCATATGACAAATAAAAATCAATAAATATCTACATATGAATAAAAATATTAAATCTGAAGATCAATTTCAATTAGCCGATTTAGACATAAAAGACGGATTTATTGAAAAAGCCTACGAAACCTTAAACAACATACTGAAAGAAAACCCAACTTTCGGCAAGGCGCATAACCACTTAGGTTGGATGAACGAAACCAAATTTCAGGATTATGCAAAAGCAGAAGAGCATTACAAAAAAGCATTAGAACTTTCTCCTGATTATACTGCTGTTTATTACAACTACGCTATTTTGCTTTCTACCCAACAACGATGGGATGAGCTAAATCAATTGCTTGAAAAAGCCCTGAAAGTTCCCGGAATTAATAAATCTACTATTCACAACGAATATGGAATTATGTTTGAAGCAATAGAAGAATATGATAATGCCATCTCTCACTTTAAAGATGCTGCAAGAGCTTGTATGGACAATGCTACCATGGATAAATTTTTAGATTCGGTAGAACGTTGTAAACGTAAAAAAACACTATTTAGCTAAATTGAAAAAGTTTTTAATCATACAAACCGCCTATATTGGAGATGTAATTTTAGCTAGTTCCATAGTAGAAAAATTACACCAAACTTTGCCTGATAGTCAAATAGACTTTTTATTGCGTAAAGGCAATGAAAGTTTACTCGAAAATCATCCTATCATTAACGAAGTAATTATTTGGAACAAACACGATAAAAAATACGATAGTCTGAAAAGAATAACCAAACAGGTGCATCAACAAAAGTATGATGTGGTTATCAACTTACAACGATTTGCTTCTAGCGGATTAATTACTGCTTTTTCGGGAGCTAAACTTAAAATAGGCTTTGCTAAAAACCCTTTATCTTTTTCTTTTAATCAAAAATTTCCACATAAAATTGGTGATGGAACCCACGAAATTGAACGCAACCATCAGCTTATAAAAGCATTTACTGACAATACTCCGGCTATGCCCAAACTTTACCCGAGCAATAATGATTATTTGGCGGTGGAGGATTACAAAAAAGAAAAATACATTTGTATGGCACCAACTTCCGTTTGGTTTACAAAACAGTTACCAAAGGAAAAATGGGTTGAGTTAATCAATAGCATTCCAGATAATTATCAAATTTATTTATTAGGAAGTCCTGCCGATGCTGCAGCTTGCGATGAAATAAAAATACTATCTAACAACAAAAAAGTAGTGAATTTAGCAGGAAAACTTTCTTTGTTAGCATCTGCAGCATTAATGCAAACTGCCCAAATGAACTATGTCAACGATTCCGCGCCCTTACATATTGCTTCTGCTATGAATGCTCCTACTACAGCTTTTTTCTGTTCTACTATTCCTACATTTGGATTTGGACCTTTAGCCAAAAATGCGAAAATTATTGAGGTAAAAGAAAAACTTACTTGCCGACCTTGTGGTTTACATGGAAAAATTGAATGTCCTTTAGGTCACTTTAAATGTGGTTTTGATATTGAAATAAAAAAGAATTGAAAATATGATGTTATTTTATAT
>CAMPHX010000046.1 GCA_946886085.1 uncultured Flavobacteriales bacterium
CAAGCGGAAAACTGAGTCAAACATACAAAGCTTAAAAACTAAATAAAATCAATATTAATTGAATTAATTATTTAAGCTTAAATGAGGAAAAAAGTGCTGTTTTCTAAACCCCTCTAAAAGGATGAATTTTTTATCTCGTCATCGTTTGAAAATAGCATATATTATGAGTAGCTTCGCACTTCAATTTTTCAATTGAACTATCAACATTCTTTATCATATAAAATACCATTTATCATGACACAAAAATCTAAAATTATTTACACCAAAACAGATGAGGCACCTGCTTTGGCTACTTATTCGCTTTTACCTATTGTAAAGTCGTTTACTTCTACAGCAGCTATCGATATTGAGACTAAAGACATTTCTTTAGCAGCTAGAATTTTAGCTCTTTTCCCTGATTTTTTATCTGATAACCAAAAAATTGCTGACGATTTAGCTTATTTAGGCGATTTGGCAACAAAACCTGAAGCTAACATCATTAAACTTCCAAATATTAGTGCTTCTATTCCTCAATTAAAAGAAGCCATTAAAGAACTACAAGGAAAAGGGTATGCTATTCCTGATTATCCTGATAGTCCTAAAAATACTGCAGAAGAAGGCATTAGAAGCAGATACGACAAAGTGAAAGGTAGTGCTGTAAATCCGGTTTTAAGAGAAGGAAACTCTGACAGAAGAGCTCCTAAAGCAGTAAAGAATTATGCTAAAAAACATCCACACAGTATGGGGACTTGGTCGGCAGATTCTAAATCGCATGTAGCACACATGAGTGGTGGTGATTTTTACAGCTCAGAAAAATCAGTAGTAATGGATAAGGATACGCACTTTAGTATAGAACTAACTGACAATAGCGGAAATACTACTGTTTTAAAAGACAAAACAACTGTAAAAAAAGACGAAATCATTGATTCCGCTGTAATGAATGCAGGTAAATTAAGAACTTTTATTGCCGAACAAATTGAAGATGCCAAACAAAAAGATGTGTTGTTTTCGGTTCACTTGAAAGCTACTATGATGAAGGTTTCTGATCCGGTTATTTTTGGTCATTTTGTGGAAGTATTTTTTAAAGAGGTATTTGAAAAACATGCCGCTACATTTAGCAAATTAGGATTTAATCCAAACAACGGATTAACAGATTTATATACTAAATTAAACAGTTTAGATGGTACTGAAAAAAGTGCTATTATAGCTGATATTGATGCTTGTTACGCTAACAGACCAAAATTAGCGATGGTAGATTCTAACAAAGGAATTACCAATTTACATATGCCTAATGATGTAATTATTGATGCATCTATGCCGGCTTACATCAGAAACTCAGGTAAAATGTGGGGACCTGACGGCAACGCTAAAGACACCAAATTTATTATTCCTGATACGAGTTATGCCGGTTTGTACCAAGTAGTAATTGACGATTGTAAGAAAAATGGAGCTTACGACCCGGCAACTATGGGAAGCGTTCCTAATGTGGGATTAATGGCTCAAAAAGCGGAAGAATATGGTTCGCACGATAAAACATTTATTATTGAAAAAGCAGGAGTAGTAAAAGTAAAAGATGGCAATGATAATGTGTTGATGGAACAAACTGTTAATGAAGGCGATATTTTTAGAATGTGTCAAACCAAAGATGCTCCTATACAAGATTGGGTAAAATTGGCCGTAAACAGAGCAAGAGCTTCACAAAACCCTGCTGTTTTTTGGTTAGACGAAAACAGAGCTCACGATAATATGTTAATTGTGAAAGTAAAGACCTACCTAAAAAACCATGACACTAATGGGTTAGAAATTTACATTAAATCGCCAAAAGAAGCAATGGACTTTACCTTAGCAAGAATTAGAGCTGGAAAAGACACTATTTCTGTTACCGGAAATGTGTTAAGAGATTACTTAACCGATTTATTTCCTATTTTGGAAGTAGGAACAAGTGCAAAAATGCTTTCTATCGTTCCATTAATGAATGGTGGTGGGTTATTTGAAACAGGTGCAGGAGGTTCAGCTCCAAAACACGTTGAGCAGTTTGTAAATGAAAACCATTTAAGATGGGATTCATTAGGAGAGTTTTTAGCGTTAGCGGTTTCGTTAGAGCATTTAAGCGAAGTAAACGACAATCCGAAAGCTAAAATATTGGCAGAAACTTTAGACGAAGCTACAGGTAAATTCTTGGAAAACGACAAATCTCCATCAAGAAAAGCTGGAGAGTTAGATAACAGAGGTAGCCACTTTTACTTAGCGATGTATTGGGCAGAAGCATTGTCAAAACAATCGAAAGATGTAGCATTAAAAACCAAATTTACTGCCATAGCTCAGGACTTAACTGCCAGTGAAAAAACCATAGTAAATGAACTCAACGGAGTGCAAGGTTCACCAGTAAACATTGATGGATATTACTATCCAAACACTGAAAAAGTCGCTAATGCCATGCGTCCGAGTGGCACATTAAATGCGATTTTAGCTCAAATATAATTCTTTTGTACACTATCCCGAGTATTTTGCTCAGGATTTTTAAACAAAAACACATACATGCAAACTACCATAGAAATAAGCAATTACCCGTTAAATGCAGATTATATTCCACCTATACAAAATTTTATAGATAGGATAAATGCACATGCCAATATTACAGTTAAAGTAAATGCAACCAGCACCCATATTGTTGGAGAAATAGATGAAGTAATGCCAATTTTACAACAAGAAATAAAAACATCATTTGAAAAATACGGTAAAATGATTTTTGTAATGAAAGTCCTGAATGGTGCTTTGGATATCTAATCATATAGAACTGTTACTAGAAATTATTGCCGTAATTTTTGGAATCATCTATGTTTTTTTAGCAGCCAAAAACAACAATTGGTGTTGGATTTTTGGTATTTTGGGTTCAGCTATCAGTATTATTTTATTTGTAGTATATGCCAAGCTTTATGCTGAAGCCATTCTTTACTTTTTTTATGTTTTAGCAGGTATTTACGGTTGGTTAAGCTGGAAAAAACAACCCGACACTCAAGTAGTGTATCAACATAGTTGGAAAAAACACGTGTTGGTTATTGCAATTGGTATAATGCTCTCCTTTGGGTTGTATTACACCATTACCTATTTTTTTACCGATGCAGAAAAACCACTAATAGATGCTTTTACTACCGTTTTTAGTTTTATAGCCACTTACCTTACCGCCAAAAAATGGTTAGAAAACTGGATCTATTGGATAGTGATAGATTTTATAAGTACTTTTTTATATTACAGCAGAGGATTAGAAATTTACGCTCTACTAATGTTTGCTTATACATTTATTGCTATTTACGGCTATTTACAATGGAAAAAGTTGACGGTAGAAAAAGGTTAATTTAGCACTAATAAAATTCGTGGTGATATATTTTTTATCAATTCACTTTTATCTCCCTATTTAACTCCATCAGCTTTCTAATAAAACTTTCATTGGTATTAGGGCTGATGTAAATTTCATCATATTTGTTGTATTTAATGATGAGTCCTTTTCGAGCTAAGGCAGGTTTTATGCCTACATAGAGAGTTTTGTTCGCTTCAACTTCCCTAATATCAACAATGTTTATTTTACCCCTTATGGGTCCGCTTTTGTAAATCAAATGTTCTTTGGTAAGTAAATAGGATGTGTCAAAATAAATCCAAAGTAACAAAAGTATAACCACAAACACCAATAAATTTGCCCAATGCCATTCTTTTCCTTGATACAACTGCAAAATTATCAAACCTACTAATAAGCTAATCACTCCAAGGAGAAGTGAAGTAAATAAAATGTCTTTTCTACTGGTAAATTTCATTACTCATTAGCATTAAAAAACACTTAAAAAGCAAACCCTATTCCTATACTGGCTCGAAAAGTGGGCATAACAATAGGTGCTTCCATTTTAATTCGGTCTTGTTCGGCAGTAAGCTCTATGTTATCTCCAATGTAGGGAATGTCTTGCACTTCATCACGTACATAAGGTAACCATTTTTCATAATCAACACCCCTAACATTGGTAGTTAAATCCGCATTTACCTTGTTGTATTCCACACCTAACCCAAAAAAGTTTAAATCTATGGTAATTACCTTAGCCACCAAAAACTGCATTCCTATAGAAGCTCCAGCTCCAAACTGAGAAATAGTTCCATCTAATGTTCCGGTAACATCGTAATGGTAATTACCATTTTGGTAGCCTCCAACAGATTGTTGTTGACTAGTAAGCTGATTATATTCAGAAGTGTCTGCAGAATATTCAAAACTTGCCGAAGCAGTAACATTGTACTTATTATATTTTATATAAGGAGCTATATAAAATCTTGTAGGAGCTTCAGATTTGGTATAAATTCTTAAATCTATGCTTGTGCTAAACCCACTTAATTTGTTTTTTATAGGCGTTGTATTTAAATACGTTTCTACCGATGAAGTTTCGTAAATAGGCGAAGGAATTCTAGAGCCTAAAAATGTTCCATAATTAAACTGCAAAGCAAGCTTTGGCGTAATTACTCTTTCGTAACCCAATCGCATTTCTCCCCAAACAAAAGGAAGTGTATGAATTTTAAATACATTTTTTTGTGCTACAACACTTAAGGTTGTAATTCCCAATAATAGTAAAAGGTATAGCTGTTTTTTCATAACTCAATTTTTTTATGGTTCGTTTACGAGATTAGGTTGTTTTAAGTTATTGGTTAAGTAAGTTGATGAAATTAAGTCTTGTTAATTTCTAATCAGTTTTACCTCAACACATAAATTCTTTCAGCATCTAATCTGATAAAAATAAATAACAAAATAGTAAAAGCCCATAATGACGAACCTCCATAACTAATAAATGGCAACGGGATACCAATAACAGGGGCTAAACCTATGGTCATACCAATATTGACTAAAAAGTGAAAAAACAAAATTGATGCTACACAATACCCATATATCCTACTAAAAGTAGAACGTTGCCTTTCTGCTAAAAATATCAGTCGAAGAAAGAGAAACAAATACAGGGAAATCAATACAAAAGAGCCTAAAAAGCCCCATTCCTCGCCTATGGTACAGAAAATAAAATCGGTACTTTGCTCCGGTACAAAATTAAATTTAGTTTGTGTCCCGTTTAAAAACCCTTTTCCGGAAAAACCTCCTGAGCCAATAGCAATAAGCGATTGATTTACATTGTAACCTGCTCCCTGAGGGTCGGACTCCACACCCAACATTACATTTATTCTTTTGGATTGATGCGGTTCTAGCACATTGTTAAACACGTAATCCACACTAAAAACAACTCCAACAGAACAAATTAAAACAGCAATAATAAGTACCCATAGTTTTTTCATTTTTTTGGTAAAATACATGGTAACTGTTCCTATAGCTACCAAAATAAGTATCAGCAACAATTCTCCACCTATTTCTTTATTAAAAAACGTAAATGTATGGATACGCATTAACAAGGAGGTAATAAATAAAAATGCAGTATAAATCCCTGCTAACAATACATTCCCCGAAAGTCCTTCTCTGTATAAAACAAGTACAAAAGAAAAATAAACCAACATGGAACCAGTATCGTTTTGTAAAAGGATTAGTATTATCGGTAATATAACAATAGCAATGGCTGTAACTTTGGTTTTTAAATCTTTCAAGTTAATCCCTAAAACTGACAAGTACTTTGCTAATGCCAAAGCGGTGGCAAACTTACCAAATTCAGCGGGCTGCATGGCAAAACTACCAATTCTAAACCACGATTTTGCTCCTTTAATTTCTGTTCCAAAGAGTAGAACACCAATCAGCATTAATA
Source organism: uncultured Flavobacteriales bacterium (assembly GCA_946886085.1). The sequence goes on from CAMPHX010000046.1 coordinate 5,751, forward strand.
TTATAAGTCCGTAAATGGGATAAGCAAATGAGGTGAAAAAACTTCCTTCAATCATTAAAATTATTAATGCTAACAACAAAGATAAACCTATCCATAATAGCTGATTCCCATATCGTTGAGAAAGATCAAAAATTTTACTGTGTTCTTCATTGTATACCGCAGCGTAAATACTAAGCCAACCAATAATGACCAATACCAAATAGGTAAGTATGGTTACCCAATCAAGATTAGTAAATACATTGGTTCTATTTCTCATTTTTTAGGAATAACATTTAATAAATTCGCTTCTAAGATTCTTTTTTCTTTTAGTTTATCGCTGATACTGTCTGTAAGGTATTGTTCCATCATAAGGCTGGCAATTGGTGCAGCCCAAGTACCCCCAAAACCCGAGTTTTCTACATAAACAGCAATAGCAATTTTAGGATTTTCCATAGGAGCAAAAGCAATAAATACCGAATGGTCTTCACCATGCGGGTTTTGAGCCGTACCCGTTTTACCACAAACAGAAATTCCTTCAATTTTAGCTCTTCTGGCTGTTCCTCCCGGCTCACTAACAACTGCTAACATTCCTTCTATAATCGGATTAAAATAAACACTATCAATTCCCACATATTGTTTAGTAGTAAATAAGTTAGGAATAGTATCTATTCCCTCAATTTTCTTTAAAATATGAGGCGGATAATAATACCCTTTATTAGCAATAATAGCAGCTAAGTTTGCCATCTGAATAGGAATTACACCCAACTCTCCTTGTCCGATACTTAAAGAAAAAATAGTGCTAAAAGCCCACCTGCCTTCTCCATACCATCTGTTGTAAAAATCTACTCCCGGTACTAATCCGTTTTTAACTCCGGGAATATCTGTTTCTAACGTTCCCCCAAAACCAAATTTTTTGACATTAGTTGCCCATTTAGCCAATCCAATTTCACTATCTTTAAAAATACTTTTAGCTTTATTTTGCTGAATAAGTCGTTTAAAAACTTGATGATAATAAGGATTGCACGACATTTTTATAGAAGCCGCTACATTTAAAGCTGTTGGGTGGTTATGGCACCCTACCAAACTTCTTATACAAGAAAAACTTGAGTTTTCTGTAATTACACCTTCTTGCATGGCAATAAGTGCCTGTATAGTTTTAAAAATTGAACCGGGTGGATATTGAGCCATAGTAGCTCTATTAAATAATGGTTTTAAGCTGTCTTTAGTTAAAATAGGATAATTGGTTTTTATAGATCTACCTACTAACAAATTAGGGTCATAACCCGGAGAAGAAACCAAACATAAAATTTCTCCTGTTTGAGGTTCAATAGCAACTACACTGCCTGTTTTGTTTTGCATTAAAAGCTCTCCGTAAGCTTGTAAATCAACATCTAAAGAAGAGTAAATAGTTTGCCCGGCAACAGAAAGGGTATCTTCTAAACCATTATTATAACTGCCTTTTTCTCTGTTATGTACATCAACTAAAATTTTTCTAACTCCTCTTTTTCCTCTTAATAATTCTTCGTAAGCGAGTTCTAATCCGCTTTTACCAATATAATCGCCAGATTTATAGTAGCTATTTTTCTCAATAATAGCATTGTTTACTTCTCCAATATAACCTAATACATGCGCTGCATTATTTTTAGGATATTTTCTTAATGTTCTGGTTTGTACAAAAAACCCGGGGAATTTATACATTTGATCTTGTACATTTCCATAAGTTGCTGCCGAAAGTTCTTTTTCAAAAATAGAAGGTTTATAGCGAGAATAACCTTTGGCTTTGTTATATTTTGCTAAAAAATCTTCTTTGGTAATATCAAAAAGATTACAAAAGAGGTTGGTGTCAATTTCTTTTAGTTGTCCCGGAATAAGCATTAAATCATAAGCGGCTTCATTAAAAACAAGCAATTCTCCATTTCTATCATACACCAATCCTCTTGCCGGATATTCGGTAATAACACGCAACACATTATTATC
>CAMPHX010000047.1 GCA_946886085.1 uncultured Flavobacteriales bacterium
GTTAATTGACTATATGAAATATTACAACAATATATTAGAAACCATAGGGAACACGCCATTGGTTAAATTGAATAAAATTTGCAAAGATGTTGATGCTTTGGTATTGGCAAAAGTAGAAACTACTAATCCGGGAAACTCTGTAAAAGACAGAATGGCTTTGCAAATGATTGAAGATGCTGAAGCTGATGGCAGATTAAAACCGGGAGGAACTATTATTGAAGGAACATCCGGAAATACAGGGATGGGCTTGGCGTTGGTTGCTATTATAAAAGGATACAAGTTAATTTGTGTGTTGAGCGACAAACAAAGTAAAGAAAAGATGGATATTTTAAGAGCTGTTGGAGCAGAAGTACATGTTTGTCCAACCAATGTGTCTCCAGAGGATCCTCGCTCTTATTATTCTGTTTCTAAACGATTAGCTACCGAAATTCCTAATTCTTGGTACGTAAATCAGTATGATAATCCATCGAATACAAAAGCACATTATTTAACTACCGGTCCTGAAATTTGGGAACAAACAGAAGGAAAAATCACTCATTTTGTAGTGGGAGTAGGTACAGGAGGAACTGTTTCTGGTGTGGGTAAATATTTAAAAGAGAAAAATCCTAACATTAAAATTTGGGGTATAGATACTTACGGTTCTGTGTTTAAGAAATACCATGAAACAGGAATTTTTGATGAAAATGAGATTTATCCTTACATCACCGAAGGAATTGGTGAAGATATTTTACCTAAAAATGTTGATTTTAGCGTAATTGATAAATTTGAAAAAGTAACCGATAAAGATGCAGCAGTTTATCAAAGAAAATTAGCTAAAGAAGAAGGAATTTTTGTTGGAAATTCAGCAGGAAGTGCTATTAAAGGGGTGTTACAACTAAAAGATGAATTGAAAAAAGATGACGTGGTAGTAGTTTTATTTCATGATCATGGAAGTCGTTATGTTGGTAAAATGTTTAATGATGACTGGATGAGAGACAGAGGCTTTTTGGAGGAAGAAAAATCCAATGCGTTAGATTTAATTTCAGACCATAAAGGTAAACATTTAGTAACCGTTACTACTGACACACCCGTTTCTCAAGTAATTATTTTAATGAACCAATATGCTATTTCTCAAGTGCCTGTTATTGAAGATGGTAAGTTTGTAGGCTCGTTAACCGATAATCAGTTATTTGCTAAATTGCTTGAAAACCCTGAATTAAAGGAACTTCCTGTAAAAAATATTATGGGAGAGCCATTTCCTATGGTAGATGAAAAGACTGATGTAATAAGTGTTTCAAAACATTTTCAGCAGGGAGCAAAAGCCGTTATTGTAAGTTATGATAAAGATAAATACCATATCATCACTCAACAAGATATGATAAAAGCTATTGATTCTTGTAGTAAATAGCTTTTTTAGATTCCTGTCTACGCTACGCTACACAGGAATGACGTTGTAGGTTGTTAAGCATTACTCTTCCTCTTTACATTATTTCTGAGAAGGTGATTAATTTGTTTAAGATACTTACAACTTATATCAATAAGTCAACACTGAACCTAACCAACGTTCAGCAATATCAAAGTCTAATTGATTTGCGTTGGCATAAGCCTCTACTTGGTCTTTGTCTATTTTTCCTACGCCAAAATATTTACTTTCAGGATGGGCAAAATACATTCCGCTTACGGCAGCAGTTGGGTACATGGCTAAACTTTCGGTTAACTCAATTCCTGTTTTATTGGTAGCATCTAATAATTGGAATAAATCTGTTTTTAAGGTATGATTAGGGCATGCAGGATAACCCGGTGCCGGACGAATACCCACATATTTTTCTTTAATCAACGCATTGTTATCTAATACTTCATTGGCAGCATAACCCCAATATTCTTTACGCACTTTTAGGTGCATTAATTCTGCAAAAGCTTCTGCTAATCTGTCTGCCAACGCTTTTAACATGATAGCGTGATAATCATCATGGTCGGCTTCAAAACGAGCAATATGTTTTTCGATACCAATACCTGCGGTTACAGCAAATCCACCAACATAATCTTTTATTCCGCTTTCTTTTGGAGCAATAAAATCTGCTAAGCTGATGTTAGGTACACCATTCGCTTTTTTAGATTGTTGTCTTAACTGATATAACTTTCCAATTGGGTTATTTTCTTCATACACCTTAATAGTATCATCATTTTCTGTGTTGGCTTCCCAAATACCAATAACCGCTTTTGCTTTCAACCATTTTTCAGCTATAATTTGTTGTAGCATTTGTTGAGCATCGGCAAAAAGTTTTTTTGCTTCATTTCCCACCACTTCATCTTCTAAAATCTGAGGATATTTTCCTGCTAATTCCCATGTTCGGAAGAAAGGTGTCCAATCGATATATTCGGCAATTTCTTTTAAATCGTATTCCGAAAAAGTCTTTGTGCCAATAAAATTGGGCTTTTGTGGTGGATTAGTTTCCCAGTCAATTAGGTATTTGTTTTTTCGGGCTTCAGCCAAACTAATCGTTTCTTTGGTTTGTTGACGTTTGCTGTAGGTTTCTCTTAATCGTTCGTATTCTTCCTTCACATTTTGAATAAAAGCATTTTTCTTGTCACCCAATAAATTTTCCACTACAGTTACTGAACGAGAAGCATCTAATACATAAACTGCTTGTCCGCTGGTGTAATGTTGGTCAATTTTTACTGCTGTATGTACTTTAGAAGTAGTAGCTCCACCAATTAATAATGGAATGTTCATACCTTCTTTTTGCATTTCTTTAGCAACATACACCATTTCGTCTAAAGATGGCGTTATTAGCCCTGAAAGCCCAATAATATCTACTTTTTCGTCTTTGGCTATTTGTATAATTTTTTCTAAGGGAGTCATTACACCTAAATCAATTACTTCATAATTATTACAAGCCAACACAACACCAACAATATTTTTTCCAATATCGTGTACATCGCCTTTTACGGTTGCAAGTAATATTTTTCCTACTGCATTATTATCAGATAGACTTGGGTTCAACAATTTTTCTTCTTCAATAAATGGAAGGAGGTAAGCTACCGCTTTTTTCATTACTCTGGCTGATTTAACCACTTGCGGCAAAAACATTTTTCCCGAGCCAAACAAATCTCCTACTACGTTCATGCCGTTCATTAGGTGTTGCTCAATTACATTAATGGGTTTATCCACTATTTGACGAGCTTCTTCCACATCTTGCTCAATAAAATCTGCATTACCTTTTACCAAAGCATGTGTAATTCTTTCTTGTAACGGCTGACTTCTCCATTCGTCATCTTTTTTCTTTTCTTTGGCAGAACCCACCACAGATTCTGCGATATCAAGTAATCGTTCAGTAGCATCGTCTCTTTTGTCTAGCAATACATCTTCTACACGTTCTAATAAATCTTTAGGGATATCATCATAAACACCAAGCATAGATGGGTTTACAATTCCCATATCCATTCCTTCGTTTATGGCATGATACAAAAATGCTGAGTGCATGGCTTCTCTAACGGGATTATTTCCTCTAAATGAAAATGAAACATTGCTAACACCTCCACTAACATGGGCTCCTGGAAGATTCTCTCTAATCCAACGGGTAGCTCTAAAAAAATCCAACGCATTTTTTCTATGTTCTTCCATTCCTGTAGCAACAGGAAAAATATTTGGGTCGAATATAATATCTTGAGGTGGAAATCCTACTTTGTCTACTAAAATACGATATGATTTCTCACAAATTTCGACTCTTCTTTCATAAGAATCTGCCTGACCAACTTCATCAAAAGCCATGACAATTACTGCAGCTCCATAATTTAAAATTTTGGTAGCTTGCTCAATAAATTGCTGTTCACCTTCTTTTAAACTTATCGAGTTTACTACACTTTTTCCTTGCACATTTTGTAATCCTGCTTCAATAATTTCCCATTTCGAGGAATCTATCATAATAGGAACTCTGGAAATATCAGGTTCAGCAGCGATTAATTTTAAAAATTTTACCATTGCCTCTTTTCCATCTATCAGTCCATCATCCATGTTGATGTCGATAATCTGAGCTCCATTTTCTACTTGCTCACGAGCAACAGAGAGGGCTTCGTCAAATTTGTTTTCATTAATTAAACGCAAAAACATTTTCGATCCTGCCACATTGGTACGTTCACCAATATTTACAAAATTGGTTTCAGGTGTTACAATCAAAGGTTCTAATCCGCTCAATGTTAAATGAGGAAGATGTTCCCATTTATGTATGTATTTTCCTTTATAATCAGGGTGTAAACTCATGGTTTAGTGTAATTTTTTAGTTTTTTGGATATTTTTTCACTAGTTCAGCAATAGCTTTTATATGTTCTGGAGTTGTTCCGCAACAACCACCAACAATATCCACTAAGCCTTCATCTAAGAAAACTTTAATTTGTGCAGCCATTTGTTCGGGACTTTCATCGTATTCGCCCATTTCGTTAGGTAAACCTGCATTAGGGTGTGCTGAAACGAAAAAATCAGATTTATTACGTAACACTTGCAAATAGGGACGAAGGGCTGCTGCTCCTAAGGCACAGTTTAACCCTATGCTTAACGGTTTGGAGTGTTGAACAGAAATTAAAAAGGCTTCAGTAGTTTGTCCTGAAAGAGTACGTCCACTAGCATCAGTTATAGTACCGGAAATCATTACAGGTAAATTGGTGTTTAGTTCTTGTTGAATTTCGTTGATTGCCAATAATGCTGCTTTAGCGTTTAAGGTATCGGTAATGGTTTCAACCAATAATAAGTCAGCACCTCCTTCAATTAATCCTTTAGCTTGTTCTTTAAAAGCAATGCGTAATTCGTCAAAAGAAATGTTTCTATAACCAGGGTCGTTTACGTCAGGAGACATAGAAGCCAATTTAGTAGTTGGACCAATGGATCCTGCTACAAAACGAGGTTTTTCAGGTGTTTTTTGTGTAAATTCCTTAGCAACTTCTTTGGCAATTTTGGCACAAGCGTAATTAATATCATAAACTGCATCTTGCAATTGGTAATCTTCTTGGGCGATAGAAGTACTTCCAAAAGAGTTCGTTTCTATGATGTCGGCTCCTGCTGCTAAGTATTTGCTATGAATTTCTTTAATTACCTCAGGTTTGGTAATAGAAAGGATATCATTATTTCCTTTTAGTGGACATGAGTGATTTTTAAATCGTTCGCCTCTAAAATCTTCTTCAGTAAGCTTGTATTGTTGAATCATAGTACCCATTGCACCATCCAATACTAATATTCTTTTTTTGAGTTCGTCTTTAATGTTTGCCATATTTAATAAAACAAAAAAACCCTTCTGTTAGGATAAGCAGAAGGGTTTTCTTTTATATTTTTCTACTTATCTTTTCCCGATTTAACGAGATAGGATTTAGCACCTTTCCCGAATTAACGAGAGGTTGCCAAGGTTTCACAGGGCCTATTCCCTCCACCTTTCTTGATAATTTACGGCATTTAGCCGAATTAATTTCTTAAGAACGTGATGCAAATGTAAGTAAGATTTTGTTGTCTTACAATTTTTTGCTAAAAATCAATTTACTTGTTTGCTTTATCAACTACAATGCCTATTTCCATTGCGAAATGTAACGGGTCTTTTGGCATATCGTGTTCAATAATATAGGTGTAAGTTCCGCTTTCTTCAAATTTTTTTGATGACTCAACTAAATGTTCACTGTCCCAAATGTCATAGCCGGCTTCACCAATATATTCACCTTTTTCATCTCTAATTTTTAATTCATAATTGTTATTAGTTTCCTTACCGCTTGGCGAAATTTCTTTTACAACAATATTGGCAGTTTTATATTGATAGCCATTAGCATATCTGAATGAGATTTTAAAATCGTAATTGATGGAATTATCTTCAATCAATACTTTAAATTCTCGGCTGTCTTTTTTTAACCATTCTAAATCTGGCGAAAGTTCTTTGTGTTCAACAAAAACTCTACCTTCAGGTTGGCAGCTAGTTAAAAATAAAAAAACAATTAAGGTAACAGAGAGTAAATATTTCATAGGAATAAAGTTTTAGAAGTAATTAATTTAATTGAGCTAAAAACCAGTTGTTTAACAAGTTTTCTTTATTGTATTTCATTTTTTCTTGGGTAGTTTGGTCTATCACAATACCTCCTGCTGCATTAATAATAGCATTTCCGGCAGCAGTGTCCCACTCCATGGTTGGAGCAAATCTTGGATAACAATCGGCAGCATTTTCGGCTACCATACATAATTTTAGCGAACTACCTTTTGATAGTAAACTGATACTATTGTGTTCGGTTTCTTTTGCCTCAATAAAGGTTTTGGTTTCATCACTCATGTGTGAGCGACTGGCTACTACTACAAAATCAGTTCTTTCTGTATTAAGCGGTAATTCGTTAGCAGTAGTTATCAAATCTGCAAGTGTGTTAGCAGCAGTAGTAATGTTATTTATTTTATATGCTTTTTCATCAGAAAAATATAATTCTTTGGTTACCGGAACATAAATCACACCCATAGTGGAAAGTTGGTTTTCAATTAGTGCAATGTTTACGGTAAACTCTCCATTTTTATTGATAAACTCTTTGGTGCCATCTAAGGGATCTACCATCCAAAATTGATTCCAAGCTTTTCTTTCTTCGTAAGGAATGGATTTACCTTCTTCACTAAGAATAGGCAAATTGGTGCTTTTCAATTTATTTACAATAGCAGTATGTGCTCTTTTGTCTGCTTCGGTTAGTGGTGATTTGTCAGCTTTGTTTTCTACTTTAAAATTGGTAGAATATACCGTTAAAATTTCTTTTCCTGCATCAATAGCAGCATTTATTGCTGTTAAAAGTAATTCATTTCTATTCATAATCTTTATTAATAACCACTACCTGATGCTCCGATTATTTCAATAGGGTGCCAAGTGGTTTTCATTTCTAAAAAGTCTTCAATTAAATAAGGGGTTTGGTGCGATTCGTTGTATAAATCGTTTTCCTCTCTTATGATTATTCTTTTAAGGTTGGTTACCGCATTTTTTTGAATGGAACTTATCTCTTTTTTGTCATTTCCATAATACAACAAAGCCTTTATATCCATGTGTGTAGCAAAATGTTCTGATAATTCACTTCTTTTTCCCGTAAGGATATTTACTACACCACTCGGAACGTCAGATGTATTCAGCACTTCGGCAAATGTAATGGCACAAAGTGGTAAATTTTCTGAGGCTAAAACCACAACGGTATTTCCTCCAACTATAACCGGAATAATTGCAGAAACTAATCCTAGTAATCCTGATTTTTCAGGAGCTAAAATGCCAACGGTACCAACAGCTTCGGGAGAGGTAAAGTTAAAATGTTGTGTAGCAACAGGGTTTACCGAACTGAAAACAGGTGTAAATTTATCGCACCACCCGGCATAATAAATAATTCTATCTATAGCAGTTACAACTTCTTTTTCGGCCTCTTTAGCTTTATATCCTTGTTTCGTTAATTCATCAATAAATTGAGCTTTTCTCCCTTCTAAAATTTCTGCTATTCGGTAAATAATTTGGCTTTTGTTAAAAGCTGTAGCACTTTGCCATTTTGAAGTAGCATTACCAGCTGCAACAACTGCATTTCTAACATCTTTTCTGGAAGATAAACAGATGTTTCCGCATTTATTTTCGGGCACGTAATACCTTCCTGATTCTGTTCTTGGGAATTTCCCGTCTATAAATATTTTATAGGTTTTTAGCACTTCTATTC
>CAMPHX010000048.1 GCA_946886085.1 uncultured Flavobacteriales bacterium
TTGTTTACCATTTTAGAGATAAAAATACTGAATTCATACAACAAAAGTAGCGGAATTGTAAGTAAAATTTGGCTGGTAACATCCGGAGGTGTAATTACAGCTGATAAAATTAAGGTAACTACAATGGCTATTTTTCTGTATTTACGCATTACTTCGGGAGTTAAAATACCCATTTTAGATAGGAAATATACCAATAAAGGTAATTCAAAAACCAACCCGCAAGCTAAGGTTAAAGTGGTTACTGTTGAGATAAAAGATTGAATACTAATTTGATTTTCAACTAACTCACTTACTTGGTAATTGCCTAAAAACTGTACAGAAAGCGGTGAAATAAAATAGTAGCCAAACAAAATTCCCATCATAAATAAGGCAGAACCTGAAAGAATTAGAGCCGTAGCATATTTCCTTTCTTTTTTGTGAAGAGCCGGACGGATAAAACGCCAAATCTCAAATAGTAAGTAAGGAAAAGCTAATACTATTCCGGCAATGATAGAAGTAATAATGTGGATGGTAAATTGTCCACTCATGGTAAGATTGATTAAACTAAATTTAATATCGCCTAAACACAACATATCACCTTTGCCTATCCATTCCGAGAATTTGCAAAAAAGTCGGTAAGTAAAAAAGTCGGAATTTTTTTGAGCCAAAATAATCTCATCAAAAACAATATTTTTAAAAACAAAAGCTAACGATGCAAATACTAAAATAGCAATACTAGAACGAACTAAGTGCCAACGCAACACTTCAAGATGATCTAAAAAAGACATTTCTTTTTTTTCTGTATTTTCGTTTTGGTTACTCATTAATTAAAGAGGTATTTTTTAGTAAAATTTTTCGTCTTTTTTAAGTTTGATGTCATTAACAAACTGTTTAATTTGTTGTTCGTCTTCTTTTTTACACACCAACAGAATATTATCTGCTTCAACCACTATGTAGTCTTTTAATCCTTGCAGTACCACTAGTTTGTCTTTAGGAACATTAATAATGTTTCCTTCAGATTCGTATAACATTACATTTTTTCCAACAACAGCATTTTCACGTTCATCATGTGGTAAATGTGTATAAATAGAACCCCAAGTTCCTAAGTCTGACCAGCCGATATCAGCACTCATTACATATACATTTTTAGATTTCTCCATAATGCCGTAATCTATAGAAATGTTTTTGCATTGAGCATAAATAGACGTGATGGCTTTCACCTCTTCGGAAGTATTAAAAGCTGCTTTTTGTTCTTCAAAAAGTTGAGTTATGGTAGGTAAATGGCTTTCAAATGCTTTTTGAATACTTTTTAAATTCCAAACAAACATGCCTGAATTCCATGTAAAATCGCCACTTTGAATAAATTCTTTGGCTAATTCTAAGTTTGGTTTTTCGGTAAATGTTTTTACTTTTTTTATTTCATTGCCTTCTTCTTCAATAAACTGAATATAGCCATAACCGGTATCAGGTCGGGTAGGAGTAATACCCAAGGTTACTAAACAGTCGTTGTTTTCGGCATAGTTCAGAGCAATATTAGCCACTCTTAAAAACTCTTCTTCTTTAAGAATAAGATGATCGGCAGGAGCGACTAAAATAGTTGCATTTGGGTTTTGGGTAGCAATTTTATAATTTGCATAAGCAATACAAGGAGCCGTATTTTTTCTGGAAGGTTCGCATAGTACTTGACTTTTGCTAATGCCTTTTAGTTGTTCTAATACTAATGCTTCATAACTATCGTTGGTTACAATGTAAATGTTTTTTTCAGGACAAAGTTTTTTTAATCGGTTAAAGGTTTGTTGTAAAAGCGTTTCTCCGGTACCTAATATGTCTAAAAATTGTTTCGGACGAGCAGTTCTGCTCATAGGCCAAAATCGGCTTCCAATGCCGCCAGCCATAATTACACAATAGTTGTTTTTGTTCATTGAAAAATGAATTTAAGATGATTTTTAAAGGTGCTAAATTAGTAATTATTTGGATGCAATAGTTAGGTGCTTGAATGCAACTTGAATTAGAAGTAAATGGTGATGTTGTTAAAAACAATTACAATATTACTTGCTTGGTAAATTTGGGCGATTGAAGGAGGTATTATAAGTTTAATTCAAACTAACCACTAATTAGTTTTATTCTTTTTTATTAAATAGTGTGTTTACTCGATTTAAGGAACTTACTTACAGTCCCTCCATAAAACTTTGCGGGAGACAGGTATTTACAAAGAGATTTTACCGTCTTTCATTACTAACTTTCTATCCGCCATATTGGCTAATTCTTCGTTGTGTTGTTAACCTTATTAAAATTTATATCCAACAACACTATGAAATATAGCGATTGTTGGCAAATCGTTGTTTATCGCACGATTAATTTCTCTATAAATATTTTTTCACCAGTTTGATTATTCACTAAAAAGGTTAGAAATAAGCCTTTCCCAGTATCTCTTTTATCAATTATTACTTTGTTACCTGTAATTTTTCTTGCCCTTTTTACTTCTTTTCCAACTATATCATAAACCAATAAATCATACTCACCAATTAAGCTTTTATCAAATAAAATGGTGGTGAACTCACTAAATGGATTAGGAAACACTACAGATTTTAATTGACTTATTTCTTCAATACCAACTGAATTGTAAGTATAAGGTAATGAATGTTTTGGGCAATTATTTGTATCTAAGACTGTGACAGTATAATCACCATTAACCAAAGGAGTGTATGTAGCTGATGTTGCTCCAGCAATTAAAGTATCATTTAAATACCATTGATATGAATAATTGCCAGAGACACCTGATTCTAAATAAGGAAAGTTATAATTAATTATTGGCTGTGGTGTACCATAACATTCTATTGTATTTAAAACTATATTCGTAATTACGGCAGGGTTGTAATCAAAGTAAATATGACCTGCGTTATAAATTGGTGTATTTGGTGATAAATTAGCTTTCGGTTTTATTGTAAACTTTACAAAACCTTGACTGCCTAAAAAATCCGTAGCACTATCAGGTAAGAAAATGTTCTCAAATTTAAAAACAACCTCTCCGTTTTGTGCAATATGAACTTGAAAAGTATGACTACTTGCAATAGGGAATAAAGTATTCCAGTCCAAGTCAGCATCTAACTGATCTCTTACAGTAACTGTTATAGCAGTGTCATTACCTGTATTTTGGAAACGAATTAAATATTCTAATTCTTGGTTTTGAGCTATGTAACCCTCATTACCAATCCCTTTTGGCGTTACGCTTTTGTCATTGGGATCGTAAGCACAAACTAAAATTTGGTCTAAAGTATCTGTGTTTGAGTAAATAATGTTGCTACTACCTAAAGAATCTAACTCATGCACCGTTAAAATTGAGGTTAAGGTGTCTCCCATACTAGTAAATGGAGGCATTTGTACCTGCAGGTTAATCATTTCTGAAGAGTAGAAAAACAAACTGTCATAATGCCAATAGATGTTTTGATTAATAATAGAATCTGGGGTTACAGCAGCACTTATGTAGCTAATACTATCATCTAATTGTAAATGAATAACTCCATTTGGGGTTGTTGTTCCTATATTTTGAATATTGACCCAATAATTTGTGAATTGGTTACATCTTGGGAAACCTCCTGTTAGAGTAGGTCGAATTACTGTAATTAGAGTATCGGGATAGAATCCAAAATTTAAACTATCAATTAGATTATTAGTACTAGATAAAGTTCTTGTGTAAGAGGATGAATCTGTAGTTAAATTCCAATATTGAAGAGGATTGTGGGTAAGATTGTATGTCCCGCTATCAACGGCAAAAAAATATGATCCATCAATATAAGAATAGCTAGTTATCCCGCTTGGTATAAGGTTTAGAAGAGTGTTTGAAAATCCAAATTCGATGCTATCTTTAATTTTATTTTGATTACTATCGAAAAACACATTACCTTTCATTGTATATCCTCCTTGATTGTGGATGAAATTTTCAAGAATACCGAGATGATTGTACCCCGAAAAAGTTGATATTCTTCTCCAAATTAGATCTTGATCACCATCAAGATCAAAGTCTTTAGCGTCTAAATCAAATCCACCATCAAATCCAGAAGGAGCAGTATATAAAGTGCTTTTAGGTAAAAATCCACCAGAACCATTATTTTGATAAAAAGAGATGTTAGCCCTGTTGCCATCAATGGTTAAAATATCGATATCTCCATCTATATCTATATCGAGACATATTAAGTTTCTTGTTGGGTAAACATGGTTAAAGGTGATACTGTCAATATTATTGTAAGTAAAGTTTCCTCCTCCGTTTCCAATAAATGTACAAATACTCGCCCAAGAAGTAGTATTAGGAATAGTCCATCCTGATTCAATAAAAAACGTAATATCCTTTTTTCCATCATTATTTAAATCGGAAAAAGTTAAATCATATGCCTTATTGTCAATAAATGTGGCTAACAGAACACCAGCAGAAAAATTGAGATTACCTAAATTTTCATAAAAATAAATTTCAGTATTACTGGATCTAAACAGAACCACAAAAATATCTACATCACCATCATTATCAATATCGTTCGGGTAAGGTGTTTTTGGTAATCCATTACCAAGTGCAATCATACTAATCAATAAGTTTGGACCTGAAAACACTCCGCCAGATGTATTTTCATACCAATTTATTCCTTGGTTTGAAGCAAATCCCAAACCATTCACAATATCCATATCACCATCTCCATCTATATCAAACATTTCTATTGGGTCAGAATCAAAATCAATAACTACATTGCTAATAACCTGTGCTGTATCAAAATCATTAAGTGTATTATTTCTGTACCAAAAAACATTTTTTTTCCCACGAACCAATAAATCATCCCATCCATCGGAGTCAACATCAACCCCAAATGATTGTACTGCTCTGTCAACAGTAGATAGGGATAAATAGAATGTTGGAATGGAAAATGAAGAGTCAATCTCTCCAATTCCATTATTAATGTATATTTCTGCCGAATAAGTACCAATCCATGCAACGTCTAAATCTCCATCATGATCATAATCGAGAGTGGTATAAGATACAATTGCTGGTGAATTGCTATACAAAACTGGATTACCAAATTGGGCTTTAATAGTAGTTGTAAAGAATAAAAATATAAGAGGTAAAACGAGTATCAGTTTTTTCATGATGTTTAATTATTACTGTTTTTATATCTGCTATGTTTGCAAACTTATATAGGTCTGATAAAATAAAAAACCTGTCAGACTTATTTTTTATCAAATGTATAAAAAATAGCTTACAAAATCAGTAAAATAGGTTTTAAGTTGCTTACAAAGAAATTTTACCATCTTTCATTACCAACTTTCTATCCGCCATGTTGGCTAATTCTTCGTTGTGGGTAACAATTACAAACGTTTGGTTGGTTTTATCTCTTAAATCAAAAAATAATTGATGTAAATCTTTAGCAGAAACAGAGTCTAAATTCCCTGAAGGTTCGTCTGCTAATACCACAGCAGGGCTATTAATTAACGCTCTGCAAACGGCTACTCGTTGCTGTTCTCCCCCAGAAAGTTCTGAAGGTTTGTGATGCATTCTTGCGGTAAGCCCTAATAAATCGAGTAACTCAATGGCTTTTTTTTCTGCTTCAGCTTTGGGAGTGCGGTTAATAAATGCTGGAATACAAACATTTTCTAAGGCTGTAAATTCAGGTAGTAAATGGTGAAATTGAAAAACAAAACCGATGTGTTTATTTCTAAAAGTAGAAAGTTTTTTATCTGAAAGTACGGCTACATTCTCATCATTGATAATTATTTTTCCTTCATCGGCTCTATCTAAGGTTCCCATAAGGTGTAATAAAGTGGACTTTCCTGCTCCGGAAGAACCCACAATAGAAACTATTTCTCCTTTTTTTATGGATAAATCTACGCCTTTAAGTACTTTAAGGTCGCCATAACTTTTGTGAAGGTTTTCAATAACTATCATCGTTTGTTTTTAGTAATAGTAAAATTCTTCTTGTGTTCTCTTGTTTAGTCTGATAATCCAACCCACTCTAAATCCGTAAAGAAAATCGGAGTTAACTTTATTATCAGGCATGCCTGTATCATAGTTAAATTTCCTTAGACTCTTTGTCCACCCTTGAGTAAGATCCACTCCTCCAAAAAAGTTGATAAGTCTGTTTTTACTAAGGTACATATAACCCGCAAAAGCATTTACAGCATATCCAAAAGAAAAACGGTCGTAGCCTTTTTTATGTTCGTCAGTTAAGCTATTAATTTTACCCTGAAATTTGATACTTATTTTATGCTGAAGTGTTCCAACTCCTCCGTAAACAAGAAAACCCGAATTTTTATTAGGAGCTAATACATTAAACAATCTTCCGCCCACCAGAAAAAAAGAAGAACCACGTTGGTCAAAAAAAACCTCTGTTGGTTTTCCTTCTGAATTGATTACCATTCCATCGCTATCTTTAAGTTGGTCGAGAATATTATTTTCTCTAACAGTGGCTCCCCATAAGAAATTACCTTTAATGCCGTAATACCAATTCTTTTTAGTTTTAACAGCAAAACTTCCGCCTACATTGTTGTTGGTACCAAAACGGTTTGCCATATCGGCACCAGTTAACTGAACAGCATAAGAAGCTTTAAACAAAGGAATGGTATAAGCAGAGTCTGAAACTACGGGTTTTTCGAAAGCCTGCGACCAAAGTAAATTGGATATAAAAAAAACAAGACTGAGGATAAATAGTTTTAGTTTCATTAATACAGAATTTGGTAGTGCAAATTAAAGCAATTTAAAACAAATTAAAATAAAAAGAGGTTGCCCTATGGACAACCTCTTCCTATAACGAATTTTAACGAATTTTATTTTAAGAACTTGCTGTTGAATTTCGCATCATTGTTATAGATATTGATGAAATAAATTCCTTTAGCATTTTCATTAAAAGGAACTGTAATAATTCCTTCATTGTTACTGATATTTAATTTAGTTGAAATTACTAACTGACCTAAAGAATTTAAAATATTTAAATTATAAGTCCCTTGATCAATGTTTGCATAGCTAATGTTAATGTTGTTATTGATGTTATCAAAATAAGTAACTATTGATTTTCCATTGTTTAAATCATCAATGCTATTACAAATATCTATTACAATAGAGCCATTATGGGTATCTGTTCCACATGAGTTAGAAATTACTACTGCAAAATTGTGTGTTCCGGCAACACCAAAACTTACTAATGGGTTAGCTATTGTTGACGAACTCATTGAAGGACTTCCTTGAGGGAATGACCAGTTGTAAGAAGTAGCACCTACTGAACTTGAAGCATCAAACTGAACATTCATGTTTTCACAAATATTACTGTTTGGTGTATAAGTAACTACAGCAGATGGTGCTTGGTTTACAGTAATGGTTATTTGGTCAGTATTAGAACAACTTCCGGTAGTACCTGTAACGGTATAAGTTGTGGTAGTTGAAGGAGTAAAAGCAACTCCATCAGTTACACCATTATCCCAAGTGTAAGAAGAAGCATTGCCACTTCCGGTTAAGGTAACAGGATCGCCAGCACAAATAGTTGTTGCTGTAGCATTTGCTGTTACAGTTGGGGCAGGAGTTACAGTAATGGTTATTTGATCTGTGTTAGAACAACTTCCGGTAGTACCCGTAACGGTATAAGTAGTAGTAGTTGAAGGAGTAAAAGCAACTCCATCAGTTACACCATTATCCCAAGTGTAAG
>CAMPHX010000049.1 GCA_946886085.1 uncultured Flavobacteriales bacterium
ATTTCAGGGCGAGCCATTTTTAAAACATTAAAAGTAGCTCTGCCTTTTGGATGCGTTAGAAATAAATCGGTTGTACCTCGAAACTGAACAATTTCCATGTGATGATTAATAACTACACTTGCGGGCATAAACTCTGCAACAAGTACGTCATCAATATAATTATCTAGCCCTTGTTGCGTTGCAGAAACATTTATTTGTGCTTTACTTCGTTGGCGTAATGCCACATTTTTTTCACCAACTGTATTCTGCTGTGCAAAACGGGGAGTTAGTTCAGGTAATCGCTGTGAACCTGAATTTATTTTACGTGAAAATATTTTATACTTGCTATTAGTGCTTATAAATAGATTGGTAGATTGGCTGATGTTTTCTGATTTGCCCAGCATCAAAAATCCATCGCTATTTAAGGCGTAATGAAAGGTGTTAATTGCTTTTTTTTGTGCTGCCGTATCTAAATAAATAAAGAGGTTGCAGCAACTGATAAAATCTAAGCGTGAAAAAGGCGGATCACGTAAAATATTATGTTGAGCAAATACGCACATTTCACGCACGGTTTTATTTATGCGGAAACCACCATCTGCTTTTGTAAAGAAACGCTGAATGCGTTTTGGCGAAACGGTTTCTAAGTCATGAGGGGAATAAATACCATCACGTGCCTTGTTGATAGCTTGTTCACTAAGGTCTGTTGCAAAAATTTGAACGGGTATAGTCGTTTCGTTGCTTTCCTGAATTTCGAGTAACATCATGGCAATAGAAAATGCTTCTTCGCCTGTAGCACAAGCGGGAACCCATATACGTAGCGACTCTCTTTCTTTTTTTCTTTTTAGCAATTTTGGGAAAAGTGTAGCTTTTAAATATTTATGCGTTTCGGTATCGCGGAAAAAACTGGTTACATTAATCAATAAATCTTGGTAAAGAATGTCTATCTCTTCATTTTTTTTGGTAAGCAGTTTTGCGTATTGTTTCAGTGTAGCTATTTTATACAACAACATTCTACGAATAATTCGCCTCTTAATGGTGTTCATTTTATACGCACTGAAATCAACGCCAGTGGCTTTATGCAATTCGTTTAAAATAATTTTTAAATCGGGATTGTTATTATCAATTAAATCTTCTTCACCATTTTTTACACCAATCGTTTTAATTAGCGGATGTTCACTTAGTCGTGCTAATTCGAGTGCAATTTCTTTTGGCGACAAAATAAAATCAACCACACCAGCAACAATGGCAGAGTGGGGCATGCTTGTGAATTTTGCCGTATCGTCTTGTGCAAAAGTTAATCCTCCTTCATGCTTAATAGCTTTCATGCCTATTGTTCCATCGCTTGCACTTCCGCTAAGAATAATTCCTATCACTCTTTCTTTTTGTGCTTCCGCAAGAGATGAAAAAAGAATATCTATAGAAATTGCGGTACTGCTTTCTGAACGAGGAATTAATTTTATATGTCCGTCTGTTACTTCAATTCCTTTGTTGTAGGGAATAACAAAAACATTGTTGGGCATTATTTTATCCATGTCATCAATTTCCTGCACTTTCATGCTTGTTTTTTTGGATAAAATTTCAGTCAACATGCTTTTGTGGTCGGGGCTAAGGTGCTGTACATAAATAAAAGCCATGCCCGTATCGGCTGGTAGGTATTTTAACAACTCCATCATTGCTTCCAATCCACCGGCTGATGCACCAATAGCAACTACGGGGAAAGAATTTTCTTTAACCGCTGCTTTTGCAGGCGATTTCTTTTTGGTAGTAGTTGCTTTCATTTCAATTAAGGGTGTTAAGGAGCGTTTTTCAGATTATCTATAATCAGACTGTGAAGTTAATCAATTAACTAGAGCATTTATACAAATGCTCTAGTTTTGTTTGTATGGTAAATTCAGGTAGTAGTATTCCAAGCGAATGCTTGAAATAGATGTTTTTTATTTTTCTATGCTTGGAGGAAGAGGAGGTAGTTATTTGTTTTTGTCTTTTACAAAGTCGTCAGTAAAATGCCTTTTTTCTTTAGCGTTAGCAAATTTTTCAGTGTTAAAAGTTTGGGATTTTCCTTTTGGAATAGAAAGAGAAGTCCATCCATTTTTTACTAGCATTTTTCCAATAAATACAATTTGTCCGATATGGTAAGGATAATGAGAAAGTTGTCTGTTTATCGCTTCCGTTAAGGTATGTCCTTGATTTCTGATGTAAATAATTTTATCAAGATCATCAACTGTAAGTGAATTAATGGCAGAAAAAACACAATTCCAACCTTCATTCCATTTAGCTAATAGTTCTTCTTTAGTTCTTATGTCATTTTCAAATTCAGCATCTCTATCTCGCCACTCTTTTTCTCCATCGGAATTTAAAAAATCAGTCCAACGAGATAACATATTACCCCAAAGGTGTTTTACTATTGTTGCAATACTGTTGCTATCCTCGTTATATTGCCAAAATAGATTTTCATCTTGAAGTTGAGAAAACGTTTTCTCTCCGAGCATTTTATAATACTCCAACTGTTTTCTTACACTTTCTAAATAATTAGTGGTCATAATGTTAGATTGTAAAGTTGTTTATTGTTGGCATGAGTTTAACGCAGTTTAGCTCAGACTAGCTTGAGTGAGATATTTATTATCGAAACTTGTTTAGGTTTTGGAAATCTAAATTATCACTTATTTATTGAAAAGTAATAGTAAATAATATTATTTGGAAATAATTTTTTCACTAAAAAGGATATTGCCATTACTATCTATGCTTGTGATAACATATATTCCTTTACTTAAAGTTGATAAATTAAATTGTACTTTATTCTGTGTTATATTGTTTACTTTTAAAACTTCTTTGCCATTGATATCGATAATGTTGATATTATATGATTGATTAATAATGTCTTTAAAGAAAATTGTTATGTTGTCAGTAAATGGGTTTGGAAATATTATTACATTATTCGATTCAGTAAATGTAATTTCATCTTTCATACTCAGAATAACGCCACTAGAATCAATTGTGTTAAGAGTTGTATTTGTAATTATAGGGGGGTTACTATCAAAGTAGATATGTGCGGACTTAAATATTGGTGTACCTATATTTAATCCCGCTTTTGGGGTTATTTTATATTTAACAAAACCTTGGCTTCCAGATGGATTTACATTACTGTCAGGTAACATTATATTTTCAAATCTAAAGACTATTCTGTCGTGAATATCTACCATTGAGGTCATAGGATGGCTACTTGCTATAGGTTGAAAAGAATTTTTGTCTAAGCTCTCATCCAATTGATCTCTAATAATAACCGTAATAGCTGTATCATTTCCCGTGTTTTGAAAACGAATCAAATACTCTAATTCTTGATTTTTATTAATGAAACCTTGGGAGCCTATTCCTTGAGGAATAACACTTTTATCATTAGGATCGTAGGCACACATTAGAATTTGTTTTAATGTATCAGTGTTAGAATAAATTATGGAGTTTTGTATATCTAACTCATAAACACTTAAATAAGATGTTAATGTGTCGCCCATACTCGTAAATGGAGGCATTGCGACTTGAAGTTTGATTAAATAATTTGAAAAATAGTTTAAACTATCATAATGCCAGTAAACATTTTTTCCGATGATAGAATCGGGAGGAGTATCAGATGAGATGAAATTAATTGAATCATCAAGTGTTAAGTGAATATTACCACTTGGTAAAGTTGTCCATTCATTACGAATGTCTATCCAATAGTTTATTGTGTCGTTACACCTTGGAAAACCTCCAGTTAGTGTAGGTGTTATGTTTGTCAAAATAGCATCTGGATAAAACCCGAAATCTTTATTGGAGAATATCTGTCCTTGAGTAGTTAAATTAATTGAAAAACTACTTGGAGCTGAAGTTAAGTTCCATAGAGTGTCTGGAATGTATCCTAAAGTATATGTTCCAGTATCAGTTGCAAACATAAAATTACCACTATTGTCTGAAAAACTAATTAAGCCTGTTGGTTGTAGTGTAGTTTTTATAAAAGGTAATCCTATTTCATTAGTATCTCTTTGTCCATTTTGATTAACATCATAGTAACATTTACCTTTAATTTTTGGATTGTTGAAAAAATTCTCGTACCAAGCAATTTTATCATCTGCAGCTGAGCCAGAAATTAATTCTTGGTCACCATCCCCGTCAAAATCTACAGCAAAAACAAAAGTTGCTTTTTTTGTTGAACTATTTGTTATTTTCTTTTCAGAACTAAAGTTTTCAAATCCATCATTTTCATACCATACACTTTTATTGTCTTGATAAGATGCTGAAACTACATCAATATCTCCATCTCCATCAATATCATAAGCATAAACATTTGATGCATAACTAGTATTAGAACTAATTATATTTTTATTGCTAAAATTTCCAAGTCCATTATTTTTGTACCACCCTATTTCACCTGAAATATCTGCTGAATAAAGGATGTCGACATCTCCATCTAAGTCTAAATCTGTAGCATAAATACATGAAATACGATCTGAGTTAGTATTTAATAATTGTTGTGTCCCAAAATTTCCTAAACCATTATTTGGATACCATGCAATTCCATAGAATCCAGAGACAATGTCTTTGTAACCATCCCCATTTATATCAGCAGCTAAAACATCTTCTATTGAATTATCCAATGAGATTAATTGTTCTGGTCCAAATATACCTAATCCTAAATTTTCAAACCAAGCTAATTTGTCATCCCAATTTGAAGCTGTAATGATGTCCATATCTCCATCTCCATCTAAATCTTCAGCAAAAGAAGCTCTAGGATTATTTAGAGTGTTTGAAATAACATTTTTTCCACTAAATAATCCGTTGCCGTAGTTTTTAAACCAAGCAACAGTATTTTCTCTTCGAATTATTCCGATAATATCTTTAATTCCATCTCCATCTATATCTGCAGGAAATACATCGTAAGCACCTAAAGCAGAGTCACTAATAATCTGTTTTGGGCCAAAGTGACCTAATCCTAGATTTTCATACCAAAAAAAAGAGTTGTTATTATCTCCAGCGGCAATAATATCTAAATCTCCATCATTTTCTACATCTAAAGCACAAATTCCATTTATATCATCAGCAGAAGGTGTTATATATTGATCAGGAGAAAAATTTGCTAAGCCATCGTTGGCACTCCAAGATATTTTATTTCTATCTAAAGCATTTATTCCGGTACCAGCAGCAAAAACATCTAAATCCCCATCATTATCAATATCAGAAGCACCAACATAACCAGCACCAGGTGTTTGTAATATTAATTGCGGAGGGGAAAAGAACCCAGACCCGTTATTTTCATGCCAAACCACTTCGCCATTATCTCTGGTACACGAAATGATATCAATATCTAAATCTCCATCTAAATCAGCAGCTGAAACTCCATATGCTCCAATAGAAAAAGTATGAATTGTTTGAGATGGACCAAATGAACCCGTACTGTCATTTTCATACCAAGCAATTTTATTATCTCCCCAAGCAGCTGATACTATATCTTCATCTCCATCTCCATCTATATCAGCTGTATAAATAGCTATTGGATAGTTTAAAAAAGTCACCAAATTGCCTGAGCTAAATATTCCTCCACCGAAATTTTCATACACCGTTATGTTATCCTGATGCCAATTGCCTGAAATTATATCTTTATCACCATCATTGTCAATATCAGCAGTTAATACAATTGAAGAACCCCAATTTACACTCGAAAAAACATCTTGCTGTTGACCAAAATTACCTAATCCATCATTTTCATACCAAGAAATTTTATTATTCCCAGAAGTTGCTGAAAGTATATCGTAATCCCCATCCCCATCCATATCATCAGCATAAACGCAGCGTGCATCAAATGCAGATATGTTGATGATTTTTTCACCACTGAAATTATTGTTTCCATAATTTTGATACCAAGCAATTTTATTGTCATTTTTAGATGCAGATAATATATCGAGGAAACCATCTCCATTTAGATCTGCTGCATATATACTTTGTGCACCAAGAGCCTGGTTGCTAATAATCTTTTGTATCTCGAAAATTCCGTTACCTAAATTTTCATATAGTGCAATTTTATTATCATATTCTGATGCAGTTAATATGTCCATATCACCATCATTATCCATATCAAATGACTTAATATCAATTACTTGTGCTGCTGATTTTGTAATTTCTATCTGATGACCAAATTGTCCTTTTAAATTTAGGAAACAAAAAAATAAAGAGAAGGTAAATAATAATGCTTTCATATCTATCAAAAAAGTATTAAACAAATTTAATGTTTTTAATTAGATTAAAAAATAATTCTAACATAACATGTTTTGTGATAGATTAGAAGTGGTGAAACTATTTTGCTTTATGAAACAATTAATTTAGTTTTAATTTTTTTTAATCGGTTATTAGCTCACTTTAGCCAAACATTGTTTGATAACTTGGTAAGTACGTTCAGCGTTGTTGTCTAATCCAATAGAAACTCGTACTAATCCTTCGGTTAAGCCTATTTGTTTTCTTTCTTCTTCAGGAATTTCTGATGAAGTACTTCCGCCCGGAGCACTAAATAAGGTTTTGTATGAACCTAAGCTTACTGCTAAATAGCCTACATTGTTATTTTGCATTTCTTCCATTAAAACATTGGCTCTTTCTTTGGTTTTCATGTCTATTACAAACAGACCGCCAAAGCCAAACTCTTCATTGTACATGGTTTTCATTAACTCATGTTGCGGATGATTGTTTAATCCAGGATACGTTATTTTAAAACCATCTTTATCTAATTTTGTAGCAATGTGTAATGCGTTTGCACTATGTTGCTTCATTCTAATGTGTAGCGTTCTTAAATTTTTAAGAATACTTGCAGCACGGAAACTGTCTAAAACAGGGCCTAATAACATGCTTGCTCCGTTGTTTACATCAGAAAGCGAGTCAATAAACTCTTTAGTTCCACAAATACATCCGGCAACGCAATCGCTCATTCCGTTAATGAATTTAGTCATACTGTGCACAACAATGTCAGCTCCCATTTCGGCAGGAGAAAATATCATGGGTGAAAAAGTATTATCTACCACTAATTTGCAGTTGTGTTCTTTTGCTAATTTGGCTAAAGTGGCTACATTAGAGATTTCTAACATAGGGTTGCTCATGGTTTCGCAATAAATTATTTTGGTGTTGGGTGTAATGGCTTTTTTAACTAGCTCAATATTGGTGGTGTCAACAAAGTTGGTTTTAATGTTGAATTTTGGTAAAAAGTTTTTGAAGAAAGCATACGTTCCTCCGTAAATGGTTCTACTGGAAACGATTTCATCGCCTGCATTGCAAAGTTGTAAAATTACATTGGTAATAGCTGCCATTCCCGAACCTGTAACAGAAGCACTTTCTGTGCCTTCTAATTGAGCTAAGGCTTGAGAAAGGTATTTGTTCATTGGATTCCAGTGTCTGGAATATAAATAACATCCTTCAATTTCGTGTTCAAAAATTTCTTCCATTTTTCCTGCTTTTAAAAAAGTAAAAGTAGAAGAGTCTGTAATAGAAGGATTTACTCCTCCAAATTCTCCAAAATATTGTAAATCTTGAATATTATCTGCCGGTTGTAATTTTTTGCTCATAGTTTTAAAATTTTATTTGGCAAAAATAACGATTTTAGACTATTTTATTTGGTATAATTTACAAAATATAATTTTGAATTTCAACAAAATGGCATTTGAA
>CAMPHX010000050.1 GCA_946886085.1 uncultured Flavobacteriales bacterium
GATTATAAAAATTATTTTTTTCATGATTTTCTAATTTTAATTATTATTTAATTTCTTTCGTTACTTCCCCGCACTTAAGCATAGACTTTCCGAAATAGGGATTCTTAATTTCCTTTTCCGAACTTAACCAGTCGGCTCCTTTATCGTTATTAGCCATAGGGCAATATTGAATATATAATGTTTTATCAAAAGGATTAAAAGTGTTGGTCATTTCAATCATAGTGATGGAAATTTGACGAAACTTCTCCCTCACTTCTTCAATGTTTGATAAATGAGGAACATGTTGCAGGGTGTTTTTTAAATTGCTGCTGAATTTCATCCAAACGGTATGAGACTCTCCTGTAAATATACTCATATTAATTTTTGCAAGATTATCTTGCATAGATACAGCTACTTTTTTGGCATCTTCCACATTATCTGCTGCCAAAAGATCTTTGAGCTTAAGATAATCCGCATAAACAGGTTGAAGTGCATTTTTTGCTTCCTTACTGATAAAGATGGGTTTGCTTGGCTTTACATCTTTTTGTTTTTCAGGAACTTTACCATCTTCCATTTTCGTTTCTCCATGGTTGTGTCCTGTCATAGCAACACCTCCTTCTGGATTCATCATACTTGGTTTTCCTGCCAATTGAGCTGCAGCATCTATGCTAAATGTCCCGTTAACAGCAATTTCTTCTCCTTCTTCAAGACCTTCTTTAATAATATAGCTGTCTCCCAATGCTGCTCCAAGTGTTACTTCCCGCATCATAAAACTTACCCCTTTAGCATTTGTATTTTTAACATAAACCACCGAACGTTTACCTGTCCACATCACAGCTGTTTTTGGTACTACTAACGAATTCGACTTATTGGTTAGTTTTGCTTCAACTACACCTGATACAAACATTTCCGGTTTTAACTTTTCAGTTGTATTGTTATATTCTATTCGTGCTTTTGCAACTCTTGTTTTAGGATTTATTACCGGATCGAGGTAGGTAATGTAAGCTTCAAAACTTTCTCCGGGAAGCGAGGAAATGGTAAACGTAATGTTATCTCCTTTTTTTATCCATGAAATATCTGATTCATATACATCAAACAACACCCATACTTTTGAGAGATTAGCGATTTCATATAATGTTTGTCCTTTACGAACATAATCGCCCAGATTGATTGTTTTTTTGGTAACATAACCAGATACATCTGCTTGTATTGGGAACTCTTCGAGTATTTTACCATTTTTTAATATTCCTTCAATTTGATTGTCTGAAAGTTTCCAATTTTTCAATTTTTCTTTAGCTGCATTAAAAAGTTGTGGCTGAGTTTCCATTATTTTTTGAGCTTCAAACAATTCTTCTTGAGCCATAACCAATTCAGGCGAATAAACACTTGCAATAGTTTGTCCTTTGTTTACAAATTCACCGGTAAAATTTACCATCAACTTTTCTACCCTGCCTGGAATATGGGATGATTGTGAATAAACTAAACGCTCATCAACTTGTACTTTACCATTTAACCGAACTTGTTTTACAGGTTTCATTTTTCCCACAAGAGCAGTACTCACATTAGCTAATTGCATAGCCGTTGGCGACATACTAATTGCCATCGGATCAACTTCACCTTCTTGCTCATTTTCGAGAGGAATTAAATCCATACCACAAATAGGACAATCGCCCGGTTCATTTTTTCGAATTTGAGGATGCATGGAGCAGGTCCAAATAGTTTCTCCTGCCATTTCGGTAGTATGTTGATGTTCGTCTTTAGGAGCGTTTTTTTGCTCTCCAAAAATGAACCAACCTATTAACAGTCCTACTACCAAAGTAGCTAAGGCTATTACTACTGTTTTTTTATCTATTGTTCTCATTATTAATACGTTTTTGATGTTAAGTAATTGATTTTTGCTACAGCAATTTGGTATTGAGTTAAGGCTGTGGCTCTCATTTTCTGGTATTTTAATAATTGTTGTTGCATTCTCAATACTTCCTCAAACTCTTTCCCCGAATTTCCATAGGAAGTAAAAAGCAAGTCCAACGATTGTTGAGAGGTTTGTATTTGCTGTTCGTAGAGTGCTAAAAGCTGCTTCTGTTGTTGAATTTCAAACCATGCCATTTCATAATTTGATAGTAAGCTATTCGTCATTTCTTCTTTTTGATACGCATAGCTTTCTTGCATCAATTGGGCTTCTTTTACCGAAGCGTTGTACTTTCCTCTAAAAATAGGAATAGTCATAGTTACCATTGGCATTATTACATCTTTACCATTATCAGGCATGGTTACATCGCTTCGTTTACCCACCATTACATAATCCAACCCAATTCCAAATTTTGGCAGCCCTTGCTTATGTGTCGCTAATTCTGTGGCTTTACTTGCTTCCAATTTTAAATCCAATGCTTTTAAAGTTGGATTGGCAGCAAGCAAAGAGTCTTTACGGAAATTCTCAGGAAGGTTTTCTGTTTTTAAAGAATCCATTAATACTATTTGTTCATTTTCTGGTCGGTTAAGTAATTTATTGAAAATTGTTGTAAGCGGTTTTTCTTTCTCTTTCAAAATATTCAAATTGGTTTGAGCATCTTTCAGCATAATATCTACCCGTAATACATCTACCATAGATCCATTTCCATTTTCAAACTTTTTGGTTGTAATGGTTTTGTATGATTCAAGAATACTGATGTTTTCCGCTTCAATTTTTATCCAATCATTTAATTCATATAAAGGATAGAAAGCAGCGGCTACCTTAAAATATAGTTTATTCCGAGCATCCATAAAAAGTTGAAATTTTGCTTCAGCCATTAATGCCGCAGCATCACCTTGTGTTTTTAAAGCTCCAAACCAAGGAAACATTTGTGTAAGAGAGAACCTTGCCTGTTGTGGTCCAACACGTGTTTCAACTGGAGAAATAAAATATCCGAAAGAAAACGTAGGGTCGGGCAGGCTATTAGCTTGCGAAACTCTCTGCAAAGCTGCTTCAAACTCTTTGTGTTTGGCTTTAAGTTCAGGGTTATTTTCTGATGCTATTTTAAAATAATCATCTATGGTTTGAGAAAATGCTATTCCACTTCCAAGCCACCCTATAAATATGCTAATAATTATCTGTTTCATTTTTAATTTTTTTTATGTTCAAATTTTCATCTTCTATTGCTTGTCTACTGATATCGCAGAAGTTTCTAATTTTTATTCATTTTAGTGAGGAGCTTCATATTTCACATTTCTTCTTTCATATTTCCCAATCTCCTCTCTTCCCTCCAACAGTACAACACAGGCACAACAAAATAGGTTATTGCTGCAAAAGCCATCCCTCCAAAAGCAGGTATTGCCATAGGAATCATAATATCCGACCCACGACCTGATGAAGTAAGAATTGGTAGTAACGCAATGATAGTTGTAGCAGATGTCATTATCGCTGGTTTAATTCTTCGTTGCCCGGCTTCTACAATTGCCATTCTTATTCCTTTGAGTGTATCTGTTTTATTTTTTTCAAAACTTTGATCTAAATAAGTAGCCATTAATACTCCATCATCGGTTGCTAATCCAAAAAGAGCAATAAATCCCACCCAAACAGCCACACTTAAATTAATCGTATGTACTTGAAACAAGTCTCTCATATTGGTTCCAAAAATGGTAACATCTATAAACCATGGTTGTCCGTAAAGCCACAACACAAAAAAACCTCCACTAAATGCCATCGCAATTCCAGTAAATACCATTAATGATGTTTCAATTGATTTGAATTGAAAATAAAGAATGAGAAAGACTATCATTAAAACTAAAGGAACAATAATAGTAAGACGTTTTTCAGCTCGCACCTGATTTTCATAACTTCCCGAAAATTTATAACTAATCCCCGCAGGAACTATCAATTCTCCAACATCAATTTTATCTTGAATCATTTTTTGAGCATCATTAACTACTCCCACTTCCGAAAAATTCTCTTTTTTATCAAATAACACATAGCCCACCAAAAAAGTTTCTTCACTTTTAATTGCTTGTGGACCACGTACATATTCAAAATCAATAAGTTGTGAAAGTGGTATTTGTGCTCCTGTAGGAGTTGACATTAAAATACTCCCCAATGATTCTGGATTATCACGAAGCTCTCTAGGATAACGAACTCTAACAGGAAAACGTTCTCGACCTTCAACTGTTGTTGTAATCTTCATTCCGCCAATAGCGGTTTCTATAGTTTGTTGAACATCTTCTATGCTCAATCCGTATCTGGCAATTTCTTCTCTGTCGATATTAAGGTGTAAGTAAGGTTTGCCAACTATTCGGTCAGCAAATACCGCTTCAGATTTAACACTTGGCACATTTTTCAAAATTTCTTCTAACTGCATTCCAAATGCTTCAATAGATTTTAAATCTGGTCCATACACCTTTATTCCCATAGGAGCTCGCATTCCTGTTTGGAGCATTACCAATCGTGTTTCTATGGGTTGTAATTTTGGCGCAGAAGTTAATCCCGGTATTTTGCTTACGTTAACAATTTCATCCCAAATATCATCTGGTGACTGTATATGTGATCGCCAATTACGAAAATAATTTCCGTTATCATCAGGTATTAAAACTTGATTATTTACTCCTCGTAATAGTGCTTCTTCATTAGAAAGTGTATCTCCATTATTAAGTATAAAACGATTGTTTTTATCCACTTTAAAACGAACTCGATGCCCTTTCTCATTAAGCATGTATTCCGGATGATAATTAATGATATTTTCGTACATAGAAATTGGAGCCGGATCCAACGCAGATTCTACTCTTCCCAGCTTACCCACAGCCATATCAACTTCAGGAATATTAGTCAACAACATATCCAATTGAGCCAAGGTGTTTTTGTTGTATTCCATTCCCGAATGAGGCATAGAAGTAGGCATTAGCAAAAAGCTACCTTCATTGAGCGAGGGCATAAATTCTTTTCCCATTCCCGGAAAAGTTTTTTCTAAGCCCTGCCAAACACTTGTTGTTCTAATATCTACATGTATAACATCAAAACCTTTGGAAGCAAAACCAAAAACAGCACTGAATCCAAACCATATTACAACTCCAAGAAAAATTAAAAAAGAAGGAATAAAAAGAAAGGTTTTTTTGTGGTCTAAGCACCATTTTAAAATAGATTTATAATAATGTTCCAATAGCGAAAACATACCTAAAATAAACCCAACCAATAGTGCTACAAAAACCACATTTAACATAAGGCTTTTGCTCGCTCCTAAAGGAAGCCAATATTTGGCTAAAAGCCATATAACCCCTACAACTACAATAATTATTTCTGAATTATTTAACAGCCAGTTTGCTATTTTTTTAAGCTTGTTTTGTTGTTCATTATTATTTTCCGAATCCGTACTTATTCTGGCCAATTTTTTGTCTCTAACTTCCTTTAAAATTCCTGTTATTCCGAAAGCAAATAAAATCGTTCCTGCCCAAAACTGACCCAGAAAAAAACAAGCTATTGCAACAGGGATTAGCCCGATATTAATTCCTTTCTGAATTTTTTTACTTTTAATTTTTGCACCAAAAAACCAATGAGCTAACATAGGGAGGATAAATAAAGCAACAATAAGGGCGGCAATAAGGGCAAATGTTTTTGTAAAAGCTAATGGTCCAAACAACTTTCCTTCGGCTGCTTGCATCGTAAACACCGGAATAAAACTCACAATGGTGGTTGAAACAGCCGTTAAAATAGCTGAACTAACCTCTGAAGCTCCATTATAAATAGTGTCAATTAGTTTTTGCCCCACAGGAGCTTCGTCAATGTGTTTAATAATGTTTTCTGATAGAATTATTCCTAAATCTACCATAGTACCTATAGCAATAGCAATACCTGATAAAGCAACAATATTGGCATCAACACCAAAATAACGCATGGCTATAAACACCATAAGTATTGCAATAGGCAATAAACTGGAAATTAGAAAAGAAGCTCGCAGGTTATATACCATTACGATAACAACCAAAATAACTATTAAAATTTGAAGCGACAACGCCTCCTCCAGTGTGCCAAGTGTTTCATAAATTAAACCCGACCGATCATAAAACGGAACTATTGTCAACTGGCTTTCAATTCCATTAGCAAGTATCTTTTTGGGTAATCCGGGACTTATTTCTTTTATTTTATCCTTAACATTATTAATTACATGCAATGGATTAGCGCCATAACGAGCCACTACAACACCTCCCACAACCTCTGTTCCGCCTTTGTCTAGTAATCCTCTTCTTGTGGCAGGTCCCAAACTAACAACACCTATGTCTTTTATTCTTATAGGTACATTTTCCTGAACAGCTACAACCGCTTTTTCTATGTCAGCAACTTTTTTGATGTAACCCAACCCTCGCACTAAATATTCTGCTTGGTTTATTTCAATGGTTTTTGCACCAACATCACGATTAGATTTTTGAACGGCTTGCATTACTTTATGCAGCGGTATATTATATGCTTTTAAAGCATCCGGATTGACATCAATTTGGTATTCCTGTACGAACCCACCAATAGAAGCAACTTCAGAAACTCCTTCTGTAGCATTTAATCCATATTTTACATAAAAATCCTGAACTGTTCGTATTTCATGTAAATCCCAACCTCCTGTTGGGTTTCCATCTTTATCTCTACCCTCAATGGTGTACCAATACACTTGACCTAAAGCGGTTGCATCAGGACCAAGAGCAGGTTGAACACCATCAGGGAGTAATCCGGCAGGTAATGAGCTTAATTTTTCAAGAATTCTTGATCGAGACCAATAAAATTCTATATCTTCAGAAAAAATGATGAAGATACTGGAAAATCCAAAAACCGAAGTACTTCGGATAGATTTAACACCCGGAATACCTAACAAATAAGTTGTTAAGGGATAAGAAATTTGATCTTCAATATCTTGTGGAGAGCGACCTTGCCATTGTGTAAAAACAATTTGTTGGTTTTCGCCAATATCAGGAATAGCATCCACAGGAACCGGGTCTGAAGGTAATGCTCCAACCTGCCAACCAAAAGGAGCTGTTATAACTCCCCATGCTACAAAAACCAACAAAACAATAAGTGTAACTAACTTATTATGAAGGAAATATTTTAATGCTTTATTTAACATAGTCTTAATGAATTGATGTGCAAATAGGTAATTGTGCAAAAAGATTTAACGCACAAAAAATGCTGTTGATACTAAAAAATATCACGCATCTCACTCCCGACAGTTATCGGGAACACAAAAATCAAATTAAGAAAGACTGAAAAAGCACGGGAATGTCTTTTTGTATGGGAGGTGGCAAATAAACATCATAAACCAAGTTTTTAAAACCAGTCTCCAAATTTAAATCCATAGTTACAAAAAGAAGAACAATAAAGCTTTGAGAAACATTTAGTTCAAACACTTGTTGCACATAATCTTCTATCATTAAAAAAGTTTGAAACTTGTTCTGACAACAGTTAGAGTTAAACTGATTCTCATTAGAACAACTCATCTCTTTTTTAGCTTCTTCCATTCCGCAGGAAACATCTAATTTTCGAAAGCCAACAACCGTTTCTACTTTTTTACCTTTACATATATGTGAAGAAATAGTAAACCCTGATGTTGTAAAAATTACAACAAACACTAACAAAATAGATATTACCTTTCTAAGCATGTGTCAAAATTACAAATAATTAATCTTATAGAAACTGATTTACCACATCTTTACTAAAT
>CAMPHX010000051.1 GCA_946886085.1 uncultured Flavobacteriales bacterium
ATAAATGATGCAAGAAAACTTTTTACCAGAGTTATATGTATATACATTAAATGTTTTTGTATATATTTGCATTAGATTTTAACACTTAAATATAAATATGAAAATAGAAGACGAAATTAAACAGAGTAAATTTCATTCAGAGTATCAAAAATTAGCTATCAATATATTATTTACCAATCAATGGTTAACTACCAATACTACTAAAATACTTAAACCTTTTGGCATTAGTCCACAACAATACAATGTGTTAAGAATTTTAAAAGGTCAATCACCAAATGCCATTTCAGTAAGTAATATCATGGATAGAATGATAGACAAAATGTCTAATACTAGCAGATTAGTAGAAAAACTAAGACAAAAAGAATTAATAGAGCGAGTTACTTGCGAAAAAGATAGAAGACAAGTAGACGTAAAAATAACTAAAAAAGGATTGGACTTATTAGAAAAAGTTAAAACAGAAATGAACGCTTTTAAAACAATTAGCAATAATCTTACTGAAAAAGAAGCTAAAACTATTAATGAACTATTAGATAAAATGAGAGGGTAATTTTTAAAAAATTTAATTACATAAATGTATATACATTAAATGTTAAAACATATATATTATGAAAATACTAACTAAAGAACAACAGGCAAAAGGCTCCTTTGATGGAGGAACAATTATAGAAAATAAACCTATCGGATTTCCTCAAGACAGAGGTGAGCAAAAACCATTTTCCAACCTATTTTACTGGGCCAATGCGTGGTCAGATAGAGGGGGTTTAATTGGTGAACATCCACACCAACTTTTTGAAATTATGTCGTTTGTTATTGAAGGAGAAATTCAGCATTACGATAATAAATTCAACCGTTGGTTATCATTAAAAAAAGGCGATGTACAAATTATCCGTTCCGGAAATGGCATCCGACATGCGGAAAAAATAATGCCCGGAGGTAGAATGTTTCAAATTTGGTTCGATCCAAATGTGCATGTAACTTACAACAAAGAAGCTTCTTACAACGATTACAAAAGTGAAAACATGCATTATTTTGAAGAAAATGGCATTAAAGTTAAAAACTATATTGGCAAAGGCGGCCCGGTAGAAATGGATGCCGAAGAAGTAGTAATTAGTGAACTTACTCTTCCAAAAGGGAATCATATTATTGCTATTCCGGAAGGGAAAACAGCTACCTTTTACTTTATAAATGGAATGGCTCAGGCAAACAATCAAGATTTAAAAAAGCACGATTTTATTATCTCTGAAGATGAAAAAACAATCACTTTTAATGTTGAAGAAGAAACGCATTTATTTACTGTTGAAGTAGCGAAACAACTGAGTTACAAAACTTATTTAGAACTAAATAAATTTAATTAAAATTTAAAATAATAATAACCTTATAAACTAAAAAAATATGAAAATGATACCTGAAATAACGAAAAGATTTAGTCCGACAACATTTACGGAGCAAGCACTAACAGAAGAACAACTTAACACACTTTTTACTGCTGCAGGAAGAGCTGCTTCCTCTTTTAATGAACAACCTTGGCGTTTCATTTATGCTTTAAAGCAAGACAAAGAAGCTTTCAACAACATCTTAGACTGTTTAGTAGAAGGGAACCAAGAGTGGGCAAAAAATGCAGCTGTTTTAGTAATCACTGCTTCTAAGAAAAACTTTACTAAAAATGAAAAAACCAATCCCCACAACCGACATGATTTAGGCTTAGCAGTAGGTAATCTCTCTGCTCAAGCTACAGCTATGGGATTGCATATACACCAAATGGCTGGTTTTTCTGCTGAAAAAGCCACCAACAACCTAAACATACCCGAAGGTTTTGAACCTGTTACAGCTATTGCATTAGGTTATTATGATGGAGAATTTGTAGAAAAACCCAGAAAAGCAGTAAAGGAAATCGCATTTAAAAATGAGTGGAAGTAAAATATTAAAATCTTTCCGAAAATTTTAAACTTTCGGAA
Source organism: uncultured Flavobacteriales bacterium (assembly GCA_946886085.1). Next base: position 1,956 of record CAMPHX010000051.1, read on the forward strand.
AGATTTACAATTAAACTTTATTCCTTAATAAACTTAATGGTTTTATTAGCTGTAGTAGTATTTATCTGTAAGAAATAAATACCTTTTGCCAAACTACTAATATTTATTTGTTGTTGACTGTTTCTATTAAATTTAGGATATAGCACTTCTTTTCCAGCAAGATCACTAATAAGCATACTCATATTATTATCTGCTGATAATCCGGCTACCGTTAGCATATTGGTTGCAGGGTTAGGGTAAACCGTAATATTATTCATCTCCAACTCGTTTACCCCCACAAAAGCACTATCTATGATATTTATGTTATCTAAATAAACAGTATTTCCGAAACCTGCTGCATTTTCAAAAATAAAATCAACACTTGTTAATCCATTTAAACTACTCAAATCTATTACTTCATTTCTCCATTGAGAAGCTGTTGGCACAAAAAACAAAGGATAATTGGGGGCTGTAGCTAAATCATTACCTGTTTTTTTCCAAAGTAATTGCTTGGTAGCTCCGCAATCATTAGTATAATAAACAGACAAGGTGTCATATCTTGTTCCTCCAAAAAAAGCATACGCCACATCAAAAGATAGGGATGAAGCACTAACACCTGTAAAATCATATCGTGGAGAAACCAACCAGTCTAATTGCCCAGTATAATCATTACTTCTGTTATCAATAAACACACAAGAAGTACTAGTTCCATAAGCTCCCAACGTGTTATTATGTTCCCAAGCCTCAGCATTGTCAGTATTAATCACACTCCAACCACTTGGTGAAGCAGTTCCATTTTCAAAACCTTCGCTAAGTGGCAAGCCAACTCCTACTGTAGGTGGTTGAACAACAACATAAGCATTTTTATACAAAGAATCTGTTCCATTTACGTTACTCACAACCAAAGAAACATCATATACTCCATTAGTTGGATAACACACAGTTGGATTTAAATCAGTAGAAGTACTAGGCGTTCCTCCCGGAAAATACCAGGTCCATTGCTGACCAAGGTTAATGGTTTGATTAGTAAACTGAGCACAAACTCCCGGACAAATAACCGTATCCGGAGACATAAATTGTGCAACAGGAGGTGTATTTGCCTGAAATAAATTAGACTCCCAAATTCCTCTCCCATAAGTAGCCGCTCGTATTTTTCCTGTGGGATAAAATATCTCTAACTCATTTACCTGAACATTTGGTAAATTATCCATAAAAGATTCCCAATTGAGTAAATCATCATTTTTGTAATAAATTCCCATATCTGTTCCAACATAAATTCCATTGTTGGTTCCGTGTTCATAAACCACACAATTTACAGGCATATTGGGTAAGTTCCCTGAAACATTTGTCCAAGAAGCACCACCATCAATAGATTTAAACACTTTATTTCCATTAGAAAAACCCGAAAAACTTACCCATAGTATGTTAGGGTTTTGATTATGAACCGTTATATAACTAATATTAAGGTTAGGCAATCCGTTATTAATTACTGTCCAACTACCACCTCCATTAGTAGTCTTTCTAATTTGAGTTAATGTAGCGATATAAATTACATCAGAATTAGAAGGAGCTACAGCCATAGAACGAATAGTTCCTGTTGCCGAAAAATTAGAAATTTGTAACCAGCTTGTTCCTCTGTTAGTAGTTTTAAATACATTTGTATAACCTGCATAAAGTGTAGCAGGATTATTAGGATCTATTACATAAGGAGTAACCCAAGCACCATTTTCACTGATACTTCCCGTAATTCCGGAAAAAGAAGCTCCTCCATTTGATGAACGATAAATATTTCCATTTTGACTTGTAGAATAAATATAATTATTGTCAGAATAATCTACAATACATTCCATTCCATCACCACCGGTAACATGTGTCCAACTTCCCGATTTTAATAAGCTGCACCCATTATCTTGAGCTCCGCCAATAATAGTACCTGCATTAGTAGCACTCATTCCTAACCGATAAAACTGTGTCACTTCTAACCCTGCTGTTAAATCGGTCCAAGAGCCTCCTGCATTGCTAGTTTTAAAAATTCCTCCATCGGAACCACAAAACAACGTATTTCCAAAATAATCTAAAGTATGAATATCGGCATGAACATATCCGTAGCTTCCTGTTGGCCAGTTCCAACGAGTATTAGCTGTAAAACTACTCCCTCCATTGTTTGACTTCCAAACATTAACACCTCCTGTAAACAATTCATTTTTATTTGTTGGTGATACAGCTAAAGCCAAATCGTACCATCCTTGTCCACCAGAATCTGTGCCGGATGTATTCCAGCCCATAATATTAGGAGAGTTTGCTCTTAAAGTGAAAGTGCTCCCTCCATTTGTAGAGCGATAAAGTCCTAAAAAGCCATTATCGCTTGAATTAGTTGTTAAAGCGTAAACATAATTAGTATCATTTGCAGTAACAGCAATAGACATTCTTCCTATTTGACTGATAGATGGTAACCCGCTAGTTATCATAGTAAAATTAGTGCCGTCAACCGATTTAAAAAAATTGGTATTAGTACATGCAAATACCGTAGTTGGATTTAGTGGATTAAACTCCACATCTCTAAAAACACCACTTCTCACATTCGTCCAACTTGCACCTGAGTCATTAGTTTTCCATAAACCATTATTGGTAGCCACATACAAAACTGCAGGATTATTAGGGTTTATAATAATTTTATTCATCACTCTTGATTGAGAAGTTGACCAATTCAGTCCTGTTGGTTGCCAAGTATTTCCTCCATCTAACGATTTAATAACTCCAATACTATAGGTATCACTTCCGTCTCCATCTCCTGTAGCCAAATAAATCTCATTTGAATTTTGTGGGTTAATTGCTATTCCAGAAACACCAAGTGTTGCCAGTGTATCCGTTAATGGCATCCATGAATTTCCTCCGTTTGTAGATTTCCAACACCCACCGGCAGGAGCTCCAACAAAAATAATATTTGAATTGTTAGGATCTACAGCTACCACATTTATTCTTCCAATACCCGGATTCCAACCTATGGAATTCCAACTTTGCGGCCCTAATGGCGTCCAGTTAGATGATTTTGAACCCGATTTTGCTGTTGTTCCATTATATTTTTGATGAAATTTTAAATATTCATTCCAAACTAAACTAGGGTCAGGAAAATTACCATTTTCATCTACTCTAGATTCCATAAGATATTCCCAACGTTTAAACTGTTTCCATCCTTTACCTCTTTCGTATGATTTATTCTCCCAATACTTATTAAAGGCTTCTTGTATTTCATAAAAATTTGCTGTTTTGCTTTGCATCATCCGAACATATTCCTGCGAATAAGCGTATGAAGCAAATAAAATCCCTATTATAGTGAGTGTAAGTTTGTGCATATTAAATGATTATTAAATTTTTATCTAAATCTTTCCAAAGATACTGAATTATCTAACTTTAAATTATATAAAAAAGCCATTTACTATATGAATCTTATTTACCTTTGAGCAGTATGAACCAAACTATAAAACCTATGAAAAAACTAATCTTAATTTGCAGCATTATTTTATTTAGCTTTAACAATAATGCCAAAGCACAAAACCCTATTGATGTTGGACAAATGCAGCTTAACGCTGGTTTCGGACTATCTAATTATGGATTTCCTGTTTATGTTGGTTTAGATTATGGCATACACCCAGACATAACCATTGGCGGTGAAGTTTCTTTTAGAAGTTATCGTGAAAATTATTTTGGTACTAAATACGGACATAACATTTTTGGATTTAGTGCAAATGGTAATTATCACTTTAACACCATTATAGGTATTCCTGATAATTTTGACTTTTATGCCGGAGCCAATGTTGGTTTTGTAATGTGGAATTCTCCTAGCGGTTATGTTGGTAGTAGAACTTCCGGATTAGGACTAGGTTTACAAGTAGGTGGAAGATACTATTTTAACGAAAAGTTTGGAATTAACCTTGAGTTTGGTGGTGGAAATTCTTTTAGTGGTGGAAAAATTGGTGTTTCCGTTAGGTTTTAATTAACTATTTAATTTCTTTACTTTTTCCATTACAGCATCGTTTAATTCTTGCTTGTAAGTTTGCATTTTTTGTTGGATGGATTTATCTCCTACCGACAAAATTTGTAATGCTAACAACCCTGCATTTTTAGCCCCATTTAAAGCTACAGTAGCTACAGGAACACCTCCCGGCATTTGTAAAATAGATAAAACAGAATCCCAGCCATCAATAGAGTTAGACGACTTAATAGGAACTCCAATAACCGGTAATGGTGTAATTGAAGCTACCATACCAGGCAAATGAGCTGCACCACCCGCCCCGGCAATTACTACTTCAATACCTCTTTGATGAGCATTTTCAGCAAATTCTACCATACGTTTGGGAGTTCTATGTGCAGAAACTATAGTTATCTCAAAAGGAACATTAAATGATTTGATAACATCTGCTGCTTGTTGCATAACAGGCAAATCAGAATCTGAACCCATTATAATACTAATTTTTGGTTGACTCATAGCTTTTTGGTTTTATAACGATTTTGCTTTTAATACTTTTTTTACTTGTGCTGCTTTTGTTCTTGCAGCTTCTATATTTTCTCCCAAAATGGTTACATGTCCCATTTTTCGAAAAGGTTTAACATCTTTTTTACCATAAATGTGCAAATTTACACCTTCCATACTCATGCATTCATTCACTCCCTCATAAATTATTTTCCCCATTGCATCTGCTTCTCCCAAAATATTTAGCATAATAGAAGGTTGTATTAATTTTGTACTTCCCAAAGGAAAATCTAAAATAGCTCTTAAATGTTGCTCAAATTGTGATGTGTAACAACTTTCAATAGTATGATGTCCACTATTATGAGGTCTAGGAGCAACTTCATTTACAATTACTTCTCCTGTTTTTGTTAAAAATAATTCTACTGCTAAAATCCCCACCATATCGAGTGCTGCAATTATGCTTTTAGCTAATTGCTGAGCTTTCTCTTCCACTTCGTTACTTATTGCCGAAGGACAAACCAATTGTTCTACCAAATTGGCTTCAGCACTAAATTCCATTTCTACTGTTGGAAAGCTTGTAATTTCATTTTTATTATTTCTAGCTACAATTACCGCCAACTCCTTCTCTATATTAATAGCTTCTTCAATTACAGATGGAGTATCAAAAATCTTATCATTTTCAGCCACCGATTTAATCACAACAACACCTCTTCCATCATATCCCTCTTTTCTAGATTTTTGTACAAAAGGATAAGTAATTTCATTAGCTGAAATAGCTTTTAACACCTCTTCTTTTGTTTGATAAAGCTTGAAAGCTGCTGTAGGAAAATTATTTTGAGCATAAAACTCTTTTTGCAATCCTTTATCCTGAATAATAGCCAATGCCTCAGCTGATGGATGTACAGTTTTTCCTTCTTGAGTTAATTGTTTAAGAACATCAATATTTACATGTTCAATTTCAAAAGTTACCAAGTCTACTTCTTGAGCAAATTGATAAACATCATCATAATTCTTAAAACTACCCTTAAAATATTTTGTACATAAGTTAGCTGCCGAACAGTTTTCATCAGGGTCTAACACATATATTGCAATATCCCACCTACTAGCTGCTTGTATCAACATTTTTCCTAACTGACCACCGCCAATAATTCCTAATTTAAAATCTGAACTTATTTTTTGAGACATGTAATTTAAATTTGGTCGCGAAGTTACCATTCTTTTTATTATTTCTTC
>CAMPHX010000052.1 GCA_946886085.1 uncultured Flavobacteriales bacterium
GTCAAAGAGTTATTGTGCCTTTTGGTAGTCGAGGCAAATTATACACTGCTTTAGTTAAGCAAAAACACCATACTCCTCCAAAAGAGTATCAAGCAAAATATTTATACGCTATATTAGATAACTATCCTATTGTAAATGAAAAACAGTTAAAACATTGGGATTGGATAGCCGATTATTATCTTGCTTATCCGGGTGATATATTTAATGCGGCTATTCCTGGAGCTTTAAAGCTATCTAGCGAAACAAAATTTGTAATTAATAGAAATACTGAGTTTAATGACAACGATTTAAGTGATGATGAATACCAAGTTTATGAGGCTTTAACGGTTAGGGAAGTACTGACACTTAGCGATGTTTCTGAAATTTTAGCAGTAAAAAATATTCATCAAATTATAAAATCGCTGATAGAAAAAAATATCATTATAGTTGTTGAAGAAATTAATGAAAAATATAAGCCTAAAGTGGTACAGTTTGTTAGACTTACAGCTTTTGCTAATAAAGAGGAAAATTTACCTGCGATATTTGATGATTTATCTAGGGCAAAAAAACAACTGGCAGCATTAATGAGTTTTGTTCAGCTTTCTAATCGATATCAGCAAATTACTTACGAAGTTCCAAAATTAAATCTTCAAAAAAAAGCTAATGTAAGTAGTAGTGTAATCAATCAGTTGGTAGAGAAAAATATTTTTGAGATTTATGATGTAGTTGTAAATAGGTTAGATGATTATGGAAAAGAAGTACAAGATGTTAAATCGCTTAATGAGCATCAGATTAAAGCTTACAACGAAATAAAAACATCCTTTAAACAACACGACACTGTTTTGCTACATGGTGTAACCGGCTCCGGAAAAACAGAGATTTATATTCAACTTATAAAAGAAGTTTTAGAAGAAGGTAAACAAGTACTGTATCTGTTACCCGAAATTGCTTTAACAACTCAATTAATTGTGCGTTTGCAAAAAGTTTTTGGAGATACAATTGGAGTTTATCATTCTAAATTTAATGAAAATGAACGTGTAGAAGTTTGGAATGAGGTGTTAAATTTTAATTTAGTTGCTAATAAAGAAAATAAGAGGTTTCAGATAATTATGGGAGCTCGCTCAGCAATGTTTCTTCCGTATAGTAATTTAGGTTTAATAGTGATTGATGAAGAACATGAGAATACTTTTAAACAGTTCGATCCATCACCAAGGTATAATGCAAGAGATGCTTCCATAGTGTTGGCGAAATTACACAAAGCAAAAGTATTGTTAGGTTCGGCAACTCCTGCTATTGAAACCTATTGGAATGCCAAAGAAAACAAATATGGATTGGTAGAATTAAATTACCGTCATGGAAAGGTGTTGTTACCTGAGATACTTTGTGCAGACATAAAAGAAGCTACTAGAAAAAAACAAATGAAATCTCACTTCTCTCCATTATTAATAGAAAGTATGGAGGAAGCTTTTAAAAATAAGGAACAAGTTATTTTGTTTCAAAACAGAAGGGGGTATGCTCCTTATATGATTTGTGAAGATTGTGGAAATGTGCCTGAATGTAATAATTGTGATGTTTCTTTAACGTATTATAAGTATACGCATCAGTTAAAATGCCATTATTGTGGAGTTTCTAAAAATATGCCTTCAAAATGTCTTGCTTGTGGAAGTAGTAGAATTTCGTTAAAAGGTTTTGGTACTGAGCAAATAGAGGAGGAGTTGGCATTATTCTTCCCAAAAATTAGAATTACAAGAATGGATGCTGATAGTACTAAAAGCAAAAATGCATATCAAAAAATTATTAATGATTTTGAAGAACATCAAATAGATGTGTTGGTAGGAACTCAGATGGTTACCAAAGGGTTAGATTTTAACAACGTTTCTTTGGTTGGAATATTAAATGCGGATAACATGCTGAAATTTCCTGATTTTAGAGCGTTTGAAAAGGCTTATCAAATGATGAGTCAGGTAAGTGGAAGAGCAGGAAGAACCAAGAGAGGAAAAGTGATTATACAAACTTACGAACCATATCATCCTATTATTAGACAGGTAATGGAGAGTAATTATATAGAAATGTATAATGATGAAATGATTCAGCGTAAAAAGTTTAACTATCCGCCATATTGTAGATTAATAAGTTTTACATTAAAACATAAAGACCAAAATAAATTAAATATAGGAGCGGATGAATTTACCAATGCACTTAAAAAGAAGTTTGGTACTCGTGTGTTAGGACCTGAATATCCGGCAGTATCAAGAGTTAAAAATTATTACCAGAAGAAAGTTTTAATAAAGATTGAAAGAAAAATTTCAGTAACAAAAGCACGAGACTTAATTTTAGAGGTAAAACATCATTTTGAAGCTTTTAGCAAATATAAAGCTATTAGAATTTCAATAGATGTAGATCCTTATTAGTTGAGTTATCTTATCAAAGTAACTGTGCCAATTAGCTCACCTCGTTTATTGAGTACATCTTTAAAAATTACCTTCCAAACGTAAGTGTCATTTTTCACTAAAGAACCTTTGTAAGTTCCATTCCAGCCACTTTCCATGTTATCAGAGTAAAAAAGCTTTTCTCCCCAACGGTCGAAAATATACAATTCAAATTCTTTAATGTCCACGCCATAAGCATAGAAAATATCGTTAATTCCATCTCCATCAGGAGTAAAGGAGTTAGGAACATAAATGGCTCCATCAAAAAATACACTTATTGTATCATAATTATAGCACCCATTAGCACCTAAAACGGTTAAATAGTAAGTAGAAGATGCTTGAGCATTTACTATTGGATTAGGACAATCGGAGCAAGTTAACCCTTCTTTTGGTGTCCATGTATATTGTACACCATTCGAATTAGAATTAAGTTGAACTGTTTCTCCCCAAGAAGCTTCAATATCATCTCCTAAATTTACTATGGGGTTGATTAAGGTATCAACAAAAACAGAAAGAACAGTAATGCAGCCATTACTATCGGTTACATCTACATAATAAGTTATGGGTACATAAATTTCTGGAGAGATAGTAGTACTTGTGTTGTTGCTAAGCCCCATTGTTGGCGACCAATAATAACTTTCTCCGCCACTTGCCCATAAATTAGCTCTGTTTCCAATACAGACAGCAGTATCGTTAACAATATCAGCATGAACATCTATTATGCTTAGAGTTAGTGTATCGTAATCATTTCCACAACCGTTGGCAGCTTCTAAAATATAAGTTGTTGTTTGTGTTGGATAAGCTAAAGAAGAGGAGTCATTTGGAGTGGCAAGTGTCGCGTTTGGTGTCCATGAATAAGTTTGTCCACCGTAACCGTAAATGATAATGGTATCGCCTTGGCAAATGGTATCATCATCCATAGTTGTGGCATTAGGTAAAAGAGTATCAATAGTAACAGTGGTTGTCGTATCCCAAGTACAATTGTTGTTATCGGTTATTTCAACAGTATAAATGGTGTTTGTACTTGGTGTAGCCATAGGGTTGGCAATGGTATTATTGTTAAGACTTGCTGCAGGTTGCCACAAATAACCCACACCACCATAAGCTGTGAGTTGCGCACTTTGTCCTAAACAAACCATTGTATCAGGGTTAATATCAATATTTTTTTGGAATACCGTTACTAAAATTTCTGAGGTATCTATTCCGCAACTATCATGAACTATGACAGTATAAAGGGTAGTGGTATCTGGCCATACTAATGGATTGTCAATACTATCGTTAGAAATATTATAATTTGGAGACCATACATAACTAGCACCGCCACTCGCATTAAGTTGAATAGAGTCTCCTCTACAAACTCCATTAATTGGATTAGTGATAGCTGTTGGTGGAGCTGCAATAAAGACATCAACATAGTCGGTATCTACTAAAATACACGAAACAGAGTCGAGTGCGATTAGCATTACATGATAAGTTCCTGCTGAGTCGAATACATGAGTTGGTTGAAAATCACTAGAAGTATATCCGTCATCAAAATCCCAAAAATAGGTTACACCACCATTACTTAAGTTTTGAAATTGAACGGTATCTCCAACACAATAATAGGGTGTAGTAAACACTTCTGCATCGGCAGTTAAACTTGATAAATCTAATTTAAAAACACCTAAATTACAATTTGTACTATTATCAGTATTTGACCAAGCACCTGGAGTGGTTGGAAAATCTGATGTGGAACCAAAACAAGAAGCACAAACGGCTTGGTAAACAATACCTTTTTTATCAAACCTACTAGTTCCTCCATCAACATGATCGAAACTAGCATTACCACCAAAAAAAGTGGCATACATTAAGCTGTCAGCATCTTCCGAGAACATGGCTAAATAATAGTCACTACCGTCTGTTGTTGGTTGTATAGCGTTTGGTGTTATTGGTAAATTGTTGGTAGTACTGTTGGTTGCTAATGCTGTTGAGTTTACTGCTCCTCCCCACCCGGAAAGTAAGATGTAATTACATTCATTAACCAAAAATGCAGAAAGAGCAATGTCAATAAATCCCGACCCTGTACCAAAAGTTGTTGAAAATACAGTCGTAGATAAATCGTTAGTAAGTTTATGTAAAAACTGTCCACTACTGGGGTTGTTATAAACTGTAGCGGGAAAAATAGGGTATCCATTTCTTGTTTGTCCAACGACATAGACATTGTCAGCAGTATCTAATTGTACAAAGTAACACTGGTTATAGTCGTTTGCTGTACCAATATAAGTACTGGCAAGAATTGATGTTGCATTGTTATTTATTTTCATTAACCAACCGTCAGTATTACCTAGGCTTGTAGGGTTTAATGTTCCCAATGTAGTAGGGAAGTCATTACTGGTAGTTCCTCCAGTGACTAAAATATCACCATTACTTGCAAATTGAAGGGAGTAAGCAGCATCAGTTCCTGTTCCACCAACATAAGTGCTAAAAAGTAAAGTATTTAAGTTAGGAGATAGCTTAAAAACGCATCCATCATTTCCACCTGCATTAGCAGATTGGATTGTTCCTACTGTTACAGGAAAATCTGTTGATGAACTTACTGTAGCTACAAAAATGTTATCGTTAGTATCAACAATAATTTCTCCTCGATGTTCATCAGCATAATTGTATTGGAGTGGTTGTATATTATTTAAGCCATCATTGGCACTACCTCCAATATAAGTTGAAGCTAGTAAGGTTTGACCGTTAGCACTGAATTTAATTACATAAGTATCATAGGCTCCAGAAAGGGTTGTTGAATAAGCTCCCGGTGTTGTAGGGAAATTATTGGAACCTGTTGTTCCGAAAACCAATAATTCATCATTGCTATTCACTATCATACTATGAGGATAGTCGGAATTACCCCCACCAAAATAAGTGGAATATTCTAATGAAGAACCATTTGGTGAAAACTTACTAATAGATATGTCTAAAGCTCCTCCACCAAAAGTGGTTTGTATTGCGCCTATTGTAACAGGGTAACCAACTCCAAAACTTACACCTCCACCGTATAAGTTTCCTAAGTCATTAAACGTTGAGGTATATCCCCAGTTATCAACAGTAGCACCAGAATAAGAAGCAAAAATAAGAGCCGGATCTATGATTAATGGATAGTTGGTATTATATCCTTTTGGAAAATGAAAATTCAAGGTATTGCTTTCTAATTGGAACAAACATTTCACTTCTTTTTCTTTACCATTAATGTTTTGATAGGCATAAGGTTTTTGTTCAATAATTTCATTTACTGATGTTTTGATATGTAAGTTGCCATTTTTGATGAAAATTTCATCAACACCATCATAAGTTAGTTGTATGTCTTGTGGGTTGCCACTTGGTTGAACAATAAAATCATATTTAAAAATACCATCTTTTAGATAAAATGCTAAATCAATGTTGTTGTACAGTTGATGATAAGTCATTTCTTCGTATTTCTTCACATTGGAAGCCCATTTGGAACTATTATTTCCAATAAAGTAATTTTCGTAGTCAGGTCTTATTGATGCAGGTTGCAGCGTAGCATTTAGCGAGTTTTTAAAATGAACTTTAAAAGCATGTAAATTAATAATAGAATCTGCTGAGGTAGGATTTTTAATAAAGTTATGATGTAATTCGTCTATTCTTAGTAAATCAGTTTCTTTAAAAAATTGATAAGTCAAGCTATTTTGTTCTAAAAATAATTCCCCGGCAGGTAGTTTTGCTTTGTAGAGTACATTGTCGTGCCATTGACCTTTGTTTTCTTTAAACTCAATATAGGGTCGCTGGGCAAGAGCCGAAAAACCTAATAGAAGACTGATTATGAGTAAATAGTTTTTCAAAATAGCACCAAATTATGTTGCAATGTACAAATGTAATTAAAACAGTTGATTTATAGACTGTTTAGAGCAGTTTTAGTTGCCTTGAAATAATGATTTAATTGTAAATTCTTAAGGTAGCTCCATCAAAAGAAGTATTGTATTCTTTTAAGGGCATCACAGCAGGACTTCTTAGAACAGAACCATCTGTAATTAAAAATTGAGAACCACAACAATCGTCTATAGCAGAAATATTATTGGTTTCCACACTAACCAATGCACAACTGTTCTCCGGTTGGAAAGTACAATGTCTATCAAACGCTCTAAATTGATCATTAGAAACTTTATAGACAATAATTCCTCTAGAACCTCCTGTTAAATAAATCCAGCTATTTACAGCATTAAGTTCTATAAATTGAGGATCGGTAGTTTGCATGTAAATATTTACAGGAACATAAGGGATGTTTGCATTATTATCTTTCTTGCAACCAAGAGAAGAAATGAGTAAAAGCAATATAAGGAATAATTTGTTCATCACTTTTTAAGTAGTTTTCAGAGTGTAAAGTTAATTAACTTTAAGTTTACTCCCAACATGTTAGTCAGTTCATTTTTTTTGTAAGGATTAAAATAGGCTTATTATTTAAATTGGTAGCAGCAAATAAATAGCAGTTTCCGCCATCTTTAAGGTTAAGTTTTTTCTTAATTACAGCAACCGCATCAGGAAAGTTGCGAGCACTAATGTTCACATTCGTTATACCTAATTTTTTCATCTCTTTTTTCTGATAATCTGCTACATTGTTAATTTCAAAAATCCTTCCAGGAAAATCATTAATTAATTTGTCACTAGTATATAGGTGGGTGTGCTGAGCAAGTTTGTCTAATCCAAAACGCTTTCCAACTATTTTAAAAGCTCCGGCTTTCATTATTGCAGCATTTGGTTCGTATAAATATTTTTTAGGTTGACTAAAATGGGAAGTTGTTTCTTGTTCTTCTTCGTAAGTAAATTTAAAAATGTCCTCGTTTTTGTCTAAATTATAGCTTATAATTTCAGTAGGCTTACTTTTTTCTTTTTCTACCAAATAGAGCACTTCTTTACAATCATTTTTTACCGCAACAATAAAACATTTGCTTACTGTCTTTAATGCTTCTAATGTTTGTTTGATATCTAAAAATGGAGAGGTTTTTATCAATAATTTATCTGCAGCAGATAAGATTTTCGGTAGTAACTCAATAACATTAGGAAAACAGTCACTTAAATTAAAAATACGCTTACTTTCGTCACGTCTATCAGGGTCTATATAAGCAACATCAAAATGTGTTTTGTTTGATTTTAAGAAAGTTTCACTTGTTGTGTTGTGGAATTTAATTTTAGCATTTAATAAATTAAAATTATGTTGAACAACTTGTAGT
>CAMPHX010000053.1 GCA_946886085.1 uncultured Flavobacteriales bacterium
AGAGGCTTACAGAATGAAATTTCCATTATTAAAAAATAAATCATTATGATAAAAAAAGCATTCATTTTTACAACCGTTGCCTTATTGAGCGTTTTTGTAGCTTGTTCAGGTTCTTCAGACCAAGATATTGTTATTGAAAAAAACGAAGAAGTAAAAGACACCATAGTTGATACTATTGAAGAAAGAATTGCTTTAATTGATAATTATTCGTTGATTTTGGCGAATGATACTACAGGTGTTCATAGAGAAGTTGCAGAAAAATTACTGTTGGCTTACGAAGATTTTTTAAAACACCATAGCTTTGAAAGTATCTCTAAAGAATATCAGTTTAGAGCAGGGGAATTGGCAAAAGCAATAAACAAACCGCATTTAGCTATTAAGCATCTTAACGGATTGTTAGAAAGAGACCCTGACCATGAAAGAGCTCCTTTAGCATTGTTTTATAAAGCAACTATTGTTGGAGATATGCTTAATGAAGATGAAAATGCTAAAATGCTTTATCAAGAATTTATAGACAAATATCCCGATCATCCTTTGGCTGAAAGTGCTAAAGAGTCTATTAAATTACAAGGAAAATCTCTTGATGAAATTGTAAAAGAGTTTGAAAAGAAAAATAAATCTTAAAGGACGTTTACTTCTCTTTCTAGTTCAATACCAAATTTAGTGTTTACTGCATTAATAATCTCAGAAGACAAATCGTAAATTTCTTGTCCTTCAGCGTTGCTATAATTGACCAATACTAATGCTTGTTTTTTGTGTACGCCATAATTTCCAAAAGTCTTTCCTTTATAACCACATTGCTCTATTAACCAACCTGCGGCAATTTTGGTAGTTCCGTTGTTTTGTGGGTAGTTGGGTATTTCAGGAAATACTGTTTTTAGTTTTTCAGCTTTTTCATTGCTTATAGCAGGATTTTTAAAAAAACTTCCGGCATTACCAATTTCTTTAGGGTCGGGCAATTTACTTTGTCGGATGTTGATTACCGCTTTGCTTACATCTTTTATGGTAGGATTATTAATTCCCATTGCTTCCAATTCTGATTGAATAGCTCCGTAACTAGTATTGATGTTAGGCTGTTTATTTAATCTAAAAGTTACTGCAGTAATAAAATAGTTGCCTTTTTCTTTGGTTTTAAAAATGCTGCTTCGGTAATCAAACTCACAATCGTTAGTAGAAAAATGAGTGATTTTTAATGACTTTAAATGTAGCGCTTCTACTTCGGTAATAAAATCTTTTACTTCCACTCCGTAAGCACCAATATTTTGCATAGGAGATGCTCCAACACTTCCCGGAATTAAAGATAGATTTTCAATTCCACAATAGTTGTTCTCAATACAATAGCAAACAAACTCGTGCCATACTTCTCCTGAAGCTACTTTTAAATAAACTTCATTTTCATTTTCGTTGATAAGTTGTATGCCTTTAAGTTCGTTTTTTAGGATTAATCCATCAAAATCTTTGGTAAAGAGAATATTACTTCCACCACCAAGAATATAAATAGGAGAAAGGTTATTGGATAAAATGTTTTTAAGTTCATCAACACTATTAATAGTAGCCAGTTTTTTTGTTTTTACATCTATACCAAAAGTATTGTGGGGAAGCAATGAAATATTTTCTTGTAGAGACATAGACTATTATGATTTTTGAATAAGCACAACAGCATACGCAGAAACACCTTCTTCTCTGCCTTCAAAGCCTAGTTTCTCTGTAGTGGTTGCTTTTATGGATAAATCTTCATTATCAATTTCAAGAATAGGACAAAGGGTGTTTTTAATTTCTGGGATAAAAGGATTGATTTTAGGTTGTTGCAAAGCGATAGTAGCATCAATGTTGCCAATAGAAAATCCTTTTTCAGTAATTAATTTTACTACATCTTTTAAAAGAATTTTGCTATCAATTCCTTTGTATTTATTATCTGTTGGAGGAAAATGAAAACCAATGTCTCTTAAGTTGGCAGCACCTAAAAGAGCATCACAAATGGTATGAATAAGTACATCAGCATCAGAATGCCCCACAGCTCCTTTGGTATGAGGAATTTTTATACCTCCAAGCCAAAAATCTTTTCCTTCTTCTAATTGATGAACATCAAACCCAAATCCTACTCGTATTTTCATCTGTTTGTATTTATTGTATTAATTTGACCAGATGGAACTGTTCATTCTTTATTATTTTTTTATTGAATTCACGAACTTGCGTTTCACCAATAATCATTCTCTTGTGTGTTAAACTTTTTAGCATGGCTCGTTTCATAACAACTAATTAATTAGTAGTAGATTCATTTTGAGATTTAAAATCATCAAAATCAAATCGTAATGTAAAACGAATAGTATTGGCAAGAGGGTTTCTAGCAACTGTAGAAAATAAGTAAGAGAAATCGATACTAAAAACGCTTAGTTTAAGTCCGGCACCAGCGGTAAAAAACTTTCTATTCCCTTTAGTGGAGTGTTCATGGAAATAACCAAAACGTGCAGCAAATTGCTTGTTGTACCAATATTCTAACCCGGCAGAAATGTTTAGTTCTCTCATTTCTTCGCTAAATCCTCCGGGAGCATCATTAAAGGATTGAAAAATTCCTGTTACTACAGGCACATCGGGGTTTTTTCCTGATTCAATTTCTTGTTCTCCGGTAGCAGGGTCTATAATTGGTCTTCCGGAGTCGTCTGTTGCATATTCAGGTGGAGTAGGGACTAACAATTTATTTATATCAGTTAAAATGGTTATGGAATTATATTCATCCATTACAAAAGTTAGCGATTGGCCTAATCTCAAGTTAATTGGAATAAAGTCTTTGATGGCATCATCTGTATAAGAAATTTTAGCTCCAATATTAGAGATGTTTAATCCTGCATTAAAAATAACATCTTGATCAAATAAGACAGCATCCGGATTGGTATAAAATGCAGAAACATCTGCAGCAAATGAAGTCCCTGCTTTTGTGTTAGATCCAGCAACATCAATTCCTCCGGTAAGGTTAGAATAAATATATCTACCTGCAATACCGGCAGAAAATCTGTCGCTTAATTTTCTACTGTAGCCAACATCCCAGGCCCATTCATTTGGAGTAAAATCTCCTATGGGATTTCCTCTTTCATCAGTAAATTTAATATCTCCTAAAGAGAAAAACCTTAATGATGAACCAATAGCATGGTCTCCATCACCTATTTTTTTGTAAATACTAACATAGGATAAGTTAATATCAGGAACTAAGTCTCTTAACCAAGGAGTGTACGAAATAGAAACACCCATTTCTTTTTCTATAAAAGCCATTTTAGAAACATTCCAATGCATAGAGTTTGCATCAGGAGAAGAGGCTACACCTGCATCACCAAGCGCTCCATGTCTTGAATCTGGTGCAATCAATAAAAAAGGCACTGCTGTTGTGATTGTATTTAGTTGGAGAATACTTTTCTTCTCTTGTGCTTTAATTGTAGAGCAAAATGATACAATTAATAGACTTAAAATAATTCTTTTCATGTGTTTATTATCTATTGTTTTTTTATTTGTCACATGTAACTCGCCAATAATTATTCTCCTTGTGTAAAAAAATTGTTTGCAGCTCGTTTCATTTAAATTTTTAAAAAATAGGATGGCAAATATAACAATATAAGTAGTTAAATTTTAATATTTGACTACACTAAACGAATAAAAATTAAAGTTATTGTGAAAGGAAATTACCGTAGGATTACCAGTTTTTGAATTTTTTCTGCAACGGACATGTTTTCTGCTCTAACTCTAAGTTTATATACATAAACACCTCTTCCTATTTGGTCGCCAAAGGCATCTAAGCCATCCCATGTTATAGAAGAAGAGCGAAATCCTTCATTTAAAATATTTTGTTCTAATGTTTGAATTAATTTTCCGGTAATGGTAAATATTTGTACTTGTGCGTACATAGGTTTTCCGGGTTGATTGTGTTCAAACCAAAACTCGGTGTAAGTAGTAAAAGGGTTAGGGTAGTTATATACTTTATCCAGTATTAAGTCTTTAGATTTAACCACAACAAATTCTAGAGTAGCTTCTGATGAGTTGTTGTATACATCCCAAACTTTTAATGTTAATTTGTGTCTGCCTTCTTCTAAATCTTTAAAAGGAAAACGTATTGTACCTTTTTGGTAACTGTTTAAATCAGCTTCGTAAAAATCATTAAGAACAAAAGGCTGTTCTGTTTTGTCGTCTAAAATAGCAATGATATCATGTCCAATACCATTTCCAACCATGTTTATACCATGAATATCTTCAACAAAAGCTAATAAACTTGGATTTTCATTCGTCATTCCACCGCTAATAAAATTATCATCATTCATATATAATTCCAAGTCAGGACCTTGATTGTCGGCAGCAATACTGTCAGCCATTCCTCCAATATAGAAGCCATCAAAATATCCATGTCCATCTTCAAAACTGTTTTCAGTATAATAACTGACCTTACCAATACCATAAGTGTAAGAAATATCTTTAGGAACTACAAAACTGAATGAAAAATCACCATTAGTTACGCTTACTTTACCTTTAAATAGTTTACTTGTTTGCAAATTAAATTGCATAGCACTACCCCCATCATTTTGTAATGTGGTGATAGTTTTTGGCTTATCGAAGACAGTTGGTTTAATAATACCATTAAAGTTGGTTAGTTTTTGTCCGTTTCTATTTTGCACATATCCTTCAATAGTTACTTTTTGCAGAGCTTTAATAGTATCAATGCTACTAATATTAATGTTGTTGAGTTTAGTGGTAATTATTTCATGGTTGGGGTAGGCTAGTTTAAGAGCCGGATCTCCTAAGAGTGTGAAGTTTCTGTTGTTAGTTCCTCCATTAGTAAGATTTTTTGTTTCTGTAAAAATTTCGCCAATAGTTTTGTCCTCAATATTGTTTTTAGTAAAAATAATGTTGAACAAAGTTTTGTTTAAGGCAAAATTAGGACTAGAAAATACAGTTCTTACAGTGGTGAGTAGAGCAATTCCTCCGTTTTTATTTAATAAAACCAATTCTCCGGCAGAAGTTCTAGAAGGATCATCAAACCTACTGAATTCACAAGTGGCAGTAATGAACAACGGAAGTCCTTTTTGATTTTCCCAACTATTAATCATCGGTACAGTAAGAATTCTTTCATGGGCCCAGCCAACTTCTCCACCATGTCCTGTATAATTGATAATTAATGAACCGTTATTTACTGCTTTATCAAGTTCATCATTTACTTCAGGATATCTGTTTCCTCCTGGTGTTGCTACTTGTTTATAAGCATCAATAAGTATCTTATTTACATTGTAGGGTTTATATTGAGACATTATAGTGTCAGCTATTTCATTTGCTTGTCTCATATGTATATTGTTAGCGTCTTCATCATCACCAACAAAAACAACATCATTTCTCCAATCGTCAAGTGTAGTAGTTATATTGTAGTTTATTATTTTATTTACTACATTAGTAGCTTCTTGTTGAGATTTTACAGGGAGTCTTCCTATCGCAATATCCATTACCTCTGGTCCATTCCATATACCTTCGCTTGGATCCAACATTCCATAAAAGTCATCAGACACATAAGAAGCTGTTCCTAGTGGGTTTGTTGAGTTTACAGATTGAAAAGTCGGGATAAAGTTAGTATTACTGGTTAGCCTATTTTTGTTGTCGTAAGAACCATCTCCAAATAAAAGTAAATATTTTGGTAGATATGTAGAGACAGTAGCTCTATTGTATAACATGCGAATAAAGTCTCTAATAGCAACAATATCTTGACTACCAGAAGAGAATTCATTATAGATTTGTTGAGGTGTAACAATAATTACATTAAGTCCTTCATCACCATGAAAATCGGCTACTTGTCCTGCATGAGATAAAAACATGGGGTGACTTACTATTACCATATCTGCTTGCGTTATTCCGTGTAAGTTTTGATTTTCAACTTTACCAAGTGGACTAACTTGTGTTTCAAAATTATTGGTTAAAGCGACAAATTGTCTAAGGCTATCAGTAGCAGCACCAAATGAAGCGATTCCTCCGGAAAGATTGAAATTAATTTCTTTGATGTTGTAAGGATTGCTCACATCCCATATTTTGGTAATAGTTCCTGCATTAGAGATGTTGAAAGAAGCAATGTTGCCAACACCAATAGAATTTATATCTCTAAAAAATAATTGGTTTCCATTCATGTTAAGGTTTCTTCTATAATTAAGTTCAACTTTATTTAACCAACCGGTTGATAAAGAATTAGGACGATTGTAAGTTATATCTATGTTAATAATGTCGTTTGTTGCTGTAAAAGAAGTTGCATTGGAGCCTGTTGCTGCAAAACTAGATGTATAACTATTGAGGTCAACACCTCCACAAGATACGTTAAATGAGTTAGAGTTTGTATTTATTATAAAAGTACTAGTGTTGTTAGAACGGGCAGCAACAAAAACTTCTACTTGAACTGGTGTATTTACGTCAAGATTGGGGGCATTAAAATTAAAGTTATAGTTGGTTCTTACGTCAAAAACTTCTCCGAACCATTCCTGACCTGATTTTATAAGATTTACTAAATCTTTTTCATGATAAGCATAGTCGTTAAAAGTAGTAACATTAAAAGTAGCTCCACTTAAAGATGGTTGAGAAGCAATTCTTTTTGACGGTTGTCCGGTATTACTAGCGGTTATAAAATAAAAAGAAGTGTCACTAAATAGGTTTTTTTGATTATTAAATCGGTTACTAAGTGTGTTTAAACTCCATGTGTTTGGAGATTGACCATAAAATAATACATAATCTTCTTTGTCAAAGACACCATCATTTTCACCAGCAACATGGATAGCATTTTGTTGAAGGTCGTCAGGTCTGTAATCGTTATTTAGTAGTGGTAACATTTTACCACCATTACCATAAATTTTAATGTTGGCGGGGTTTATATTGTCAATATCAAGTCCTAAATCTTTTAGAAAGTCATAAGTAAGTTTAAAAACACCATCTTTAGAGACTCCTATTTTGTACCAATCACCTGTTTCTAGTACGGAATTAAGTGTTAAACTTTTATTTGTAGGACCTGTTGTTGTAGGTTTTTTAGTAATTAGTTCAAATTTGTAGCTTACTACTTTTTTATAAGTTCCACTGTTTTTGTCGTATATAATAGGGATAAAGTTATAGTAGCCATAATTAACTTTTTTTTCAATACCATTAAAAAAATTCAGTTCTATACTATTAGGTAAATAATCAAAACCGTACATGTTTTGTATTTCTTCTAAAGAAATGTTTTCATAACTAATATTTAGTATATTTACATCAATAAGTTTTTCCTGATTAAGGGAAATTTTGTCATAATAGATAGCTAAATAATCCTTTTCGGCAATAAAATCCATATTATTAAATGAAGGAAACCATTTTGAATTATTTTTTTGAGTTGAAGATTCAGTGTTTTTTTTAACTGTTGAGTCCCATGAAATGTTTTTTTCAACTATAACATTTCCAGCTAAAAAACTCAGAGGAAGTAATATTGACAGGGCAATAGAAAGTAATTTACTGTAAAACATTTAAATTTTTTTTATAAAATTAAGACTAAATACATTAGTTTTACAAATTAATTTTAAAGCTAAACGAAATTAAAAAATCTTTATTGTTTTTTTAGGTTTGTAAAAA
>CAMPHX010000054.1 GCA_946886085.1 uncultured Flavobacteriales bacterium
ATTTTTAACAATTCAATTGGAATTTTAACACTATCTTTCCAAGTAATTTTTGAGCCTTCAACTTCATTCCATGTATTTACAGGATATTCATAAAGTAAAGTGGTAACATCTTTTCCCAGAAGTTGTTTTAGTCGTAAAATAATTTCTACGTCAAACAACCAACGAGATACAAATGGTGTTGAAATAATAGTTGGAATAACATCACTATTAAAAACTTTGGCTCCACATTGCGTATCATAGAACGGTATTTTTATTGTCCAACCAATTAATGTGGCAAAAAATCTCCCGACTAAATGCCTTATTAGAGAACGTTCAATTGCTGCTCCAACACGTTTTAATCGAGAACCAAAAACGGCTTTTTTGTTATGTTGTATGAGAAAGTTGGTTAGTATCACAAATTCTGTTAAAGGCGTTGATAAATCCGCATCTAAAAACCCAATTTGGGCAAAGCTATTGGTATTGTATGCTGCTAACATTCCATTCCTTACTGTTTCTCCCTTACCTAAATTTTTATCATTTTTTAAAGTGGTTATTTGAGTTGGATTTTGGGTTTCAAGTTCAGTTAGTACTTTAAATGTGTTGTCTGTACTACCGTCATCTACTAAAAACAAATGGTAGTTTTTGTTTTTAGTCAAAAAAGACAAAAAAGCCTCTTTGTTTAGCCTTTTGCCTTCGTTGTAGCAGGGTATTATGATGGCTGTTGCTGACATATTGAAAAACAAGATAATCCGGGCAGTTTAATTCCTAAAACGCTAAAAAATTTGCCAATTAAAAAATCGAAATACAAGGTGTTGACCATAAATGTATCTATCCATCCTTTTGATTGGTAAGCACCAATTCCTTTCTCAGTATCAACTGTTTTATTGCCTTGAAGGAGTTTTTGAATGATTCTTAAAAATAATAATGAAAAAAAGAAATAACCCGTTTGTTGGCTTTTAAAGCCTGCTTGTTGGAGGTGATCATTCAATAAGGCAATGTTATATCTTCTGAAATGTTTTAAATAAACATCATGGTTGCTAAATAGTTGTTGATATGCCGGAACAGTAATAATAATTTTGGTGTTATTGTCAATTAACCCTGATTGGTTAAGTTCTTTTAAAAAAGTTATTTCATCTTCAATGTGTTCAATTACATCCAACAGTAAAACCACATCTACTTTATTTGAAATAGAGTTGTTAAGCTCTTGAGTAGAAGAATAAAGTGAAATGGGTAAGTTTTTTACGGGTTCTGAAATAGTGGAAATGATTTCGGGGGTGAAAGCAATGTCTACACAATGAAAAGTAGCTATAGGGTATTGGTAAGCCAATTGTTGCGCAACGAATACATCTCCACAGCCCAAGTCGAGTATGGTGGTAGCTGGTTTTTGAGCAATAATAGGTGTTAAAAAGTTTTTGACTACTTCAATTCTTGCCAATTCCCATGGGTGTCTGTTTATTTTTTCTCTTTCAAATGAGGCTGCTTCGCAAATGTCCATTTATTGTTGTTTGTATTTTTTACTATACTTTTCGTAAAGATTTTTTTGGCGACTACTTAAGTCAATTTTTCTTCCTTGAATAAATGCCAATTCTACATTGTTAGTTTTCATGTCTAAAGCATCTCCTGTAGAAACAAAAAGTGTAGCATCTTTACCAATTTCTAGACTGCCACAAGTTTTATCAATACCTAAAATTTTAGCAGTATTTAGTGTAATAGTTTGTAATGCTTGTTCTTTTGTTAATCCGTAAGCTGCTGCAGTTCCTGCATAAAATGGTAGGTTTCTAGTATTCATAGCTTCCATATCTCCAGCATTTTCCAAACAAAATAATACGCCTGCATCAAATAATATTTTAGGCATTTTGTAAGGCAAATAAACATCATCTTCTTGTCTTTCGGGTAAGGAATGTACTCTTTTTAGAATTACAGAAATATTATTTTCTTTCAATAATTCTGCTACCATCCATGCATCATAAGCACCTACTAATGTTACATTTTTAAGTTCGTATTTCTTTACAAAAGTGATGGCTTCAGTAATTTCTTTAATGTAATTGGTATGAATGTAAACTCTTTTTGTGCCATCAAATAAGCCTCTAACACTTTCAAAACGAATGTTTATTTCGGGATGATTGGCAACTTTACAGTAAACTTTAGCATTTTCAAAAAAATCATGCAATTCTTTTTTAGTGTTATCATATTCTTTGTTTTCTTTTCCTCCCCAACGATGATACATGTTAGGCCAATTAATATGAACGCCATCATCTTCTTTATAAATGGCATCTTCCCAGTTCCAAGCATCAAACTGAACGATAGAGGATGTTCCTGAAATTAACCCTCCTCTTGGCGTAATTTGCCCCATTAAAACTCCATTAAAACGAACAGTTGTAGTAATATTAGATTCTGTGTTATAAGCAATAATAGAACGAACATGAGGATTTAAAATTCCTGTTTCATCATTATCTTGTGTAGCCCTAACAGCATCAATTTCTGTTAATCCCAATGTAGAATTGGGAGCTATAAAACTCGGATAAACATGTTTGCCTTCAATGTTAATGATAGTATCATAAGAAGAAGGGTCTATTTTTACTATTCTGGCATCAGCAACAAGTGTAATTTTTCCGTTTTCAAAACCAATTACAGCGTTTTCAATAATTTCTCCATTGCCTAGATGAGCAATTCCGTTTTGTAATAAAACAGCTCCTTTTTGCTGAGGTGCCGGACTAGGAACTTGAGCTAATAAGTTAAAGGCGAAAAGTTGAAAGTATATTGTTAATAGGATGATAATTTTTGTTTTCATATTTTTTAGTTTGTCGAGTAATAGTAAAATTTCTAATCTCTAATTTCCAATTTCTAATTCATTCCCCAACAGTATCACAATGATAAAGTGTTGGTTTTTTATTTTTAGCTGGTTGTGTTTTTTTACCCTCTTTCTTTTCAGCAATCATTTTATTGATGATGGCTGCTTTTTCTTCTTTATTTTTTTTGGCTAATAATTTATCCCATTCGCTATCAAAATAAATTGCTCCATCAATAATGGTTTTACTAACGGTAGCATAAACCGATAGTGGATGGTCGTTCCACAGTACTATGCAAGCATCTTTACCAACTTTTATACTTCCCATTCTATCATCTAAGTGAAGCATTTTTGCCGGATTTAAGGTTACAAATTTCAGGGCTTCTTCTTCAGAAACTCCTCCATATTTAACCGCTTTAGCAGCTTCTTGGTTTAATCTTCTTCCCATTTCAGCATCATCAGAGTTGAAAGCAGTTAAAACGCCCTCATGATGCATAATTGCTCCGTTGTAAGGAATAGCATCATTTACTTCGTATTTATAAGCCCACCAATCTGAAAAGGTAGAACCTGCGGCTCCATGGTTTTTCATTTTATCAGCTACTTTGTACCCTTCTAAAATATGAGTGAAGGTATTTACCGTAAAGCCCATAGAATCTCCCACATGCATTAGCATATTAATTTCAGATTGAACATAAGAGTGGCAAGAAATAAATCTTTCTTTGTTAAGAATTTCATTTAGTGTTTCTAACTCTAAATCTATTCTTGGAGCTTCGGCTTTCTCTTTTTCTTTAGGGTTAAGCTTTGCAAAAACATCCCATTTTTCTTGATATTCTTTAGCTCGGGTAAAAGCATCGTAATACACTTGCTCAACACCCATACGTGTTTGAGGGAAACGAATAGTATTAAATGCTCCCCAATTAGATTGTTTTACATTTTCACCCAAAGCAAATTTGATAAATCCATCTTTGGTATCAATTTTCATATCTTCAGGAGAATGTCCCCATTTTAACTTTATCAATGCGGATTGACCACCAATAGGATTACATGAACCATGAAGCAATTGAGCAGCAACAACTCCTCCTGCTAACTGACGATAAATATTAATATCATCAGGATTAACGACATCCGCAATGCTTACTTCGGCAGTTACGGCTTGTGTACATTCGTTTACTCCTCTGCTAATAGCAATATGCGAGTGTTCATCAATAATTCCTGCTGTTAAATGTTTGCTAGTTCCATCAATAACTTCAACACCTTCTTCGGCAACCAAATCTTTCCCGATAGCTGCAATTTTACCATCTTGAATTAAAACATCGGTATTTTTAAGAATACCTTCTGCTTCGTTGGTCCAAACGGTAGCGTTTTTAATAAGCATTGTTTTAGCTACTGGTAAAGAATCTTGTCCGTAAGCCATTAATGGATGTTTAATGGTTGGAACAACTAAGCTATCATTATTATCATTCGCTTTTTTGTCGTCTTTTTTATCATCTTTTTTTCTGATTGCCGACCATTTTACCCAATCTCCGTTAGGTAATTGTCCATTTCCATCCCAAATTACATTGTTGTAGTTAATGGCTCCCGATAATCTTAAATAAGCAGGTTCGGCAGCAGAGTCAGCAATGTTAAAGCTCAGATTAATTAAATTTCCCTTAAGGGTAATGCTTGTTTTTTGTTTTACGGTATCTTTTCCATTAACAATGTAAATAGTGCCTTGCGGTTTATCTTCTGTACCGTTTACTTTTAGTTCATAAAATTTACCGCTAACATTAACATCATACTTCCCTCTAATATCAAAAGTATTATAATCTTTAATAATGTGTTGTTTTCCTTTCACCCAATTTTCGTGAATAATGGCTTTTTCCTCAAAAATATTTTCTGAGGCGATTATGAAATTCGCCAGTTTGTTTTTTTCTAAACTTCCTACATTATCATATTCGCCAATAAATTGAGCAGGATTAAAAGTAAGTGCTTTTAGTGCATTTGCTTCTGTTAGTCCATATTTTACTGCTTGTCGGAGGTTAGGTAAAAATTCTTTTTTATCTTTTAACCCATCTGAAGTAATGGTAAAATCTATGGCACTATCGGCTAATAATTTTAAATTGTAAGGAGCCAATTCCCAATGTTTTACAGATGAATAAGCTACTTTTAACGCTTCATAAGGATCTTCCACATCATATGGTTCAGGAAAATTAATAGGAACAATTATTTTTCCTTCGGTAGCTTTTATTTCTTTCAGGCGTTGGTATTCATCCCCATTTCCAACGAAAATGTATTGTGTATTAAATTCATCGCCTATTTTATCAGCTCTAAGAATGTCTAATTTATCTTTCACTTCAAAAATTTGAGGTAATTCCCAATTATCTAAAATAGCTTTTAATGAAAGGTTGTTTTCTTTGAAATGATTGTTGTTATACATCCAATCTACATCATAATAGGTTTGACGAATTAAAGCGATAGTCCCCATTAATGAACCCGGATAATCTTGTGTGGACGAGCCCTTATCAAAAGAAAGATGTCCGGCAACTTTTTCGTTAATGAGCATTAGTTGAGCTTTTTCATCACCAAGAGTAACCAAAGCAGAAACCCCTCTAATAATACCATCTTGTTGATGCGTTAAAACACTTCCAAAACCAATTTTTCTGTATTCTTCAGCTTGTTTTTGTATAGGAGTAAATAATTTACTTGCTTCTACTTCTGGTTTTATAGCTTGATTCCAATTGAATGCCCCTTGGTTATTGGTTTCCATTTGAGGGCTATAGTTTGGTTTGCTGTCTTTTTTAATTTCGGGCATTCCATAATTGCTGGATAAATCGATAAATGAAGGGTAGATAAATTTTCCTTTTAAATCATAAATCACTGTATTTTTAGGAAGTTTAACTTTTTTGCCTTCGCCAATTTCAACAACTTTTCCATCATAAATTAATAAAGTGCCATTTTCTATTATGGTTTGATAATCTTGATAAATAGTAGCATTAGTAAATGCATAATAATTATTGATGTTGTGGTGTGTTCCATTTACAATAAAGGTTTCTTGAGCAAAAGCTATGCTTTGAAAAGCTACTAATAAAAGGGTTAAAATTTTTTTCATAGTGATGAATAAGACAAGTTAAGATATAAAAAATTCAAAAATAATGGATTTTGGGATATAAAACTAAAAGAGGTTGAACCTAAATTGGAACAACCTCTTTTTTATTTTGTTGTAAGGTGTAAAATTAAACTACACCTTGGTCAATCATTGCATCAGCAACTTTAACAAAACCGGCAATGTTGGCTCCTTTAAAGTAATCTACATAATCACCTTCTTTTCCGTACTTCATACATTCTTTGTGAATACATTCCATAATGCTTTTTAAACGTTGATCAACTTTTTTGGCAGACCAATAAGAGTGAGTAGCATTTTGGTTCATTTCTAAACCTGAAGTTGCTACACCTCCTGCATTTGAAGCTTTTCCCGGTGAGAATAAAATTTTGCTTTTTTGGATGATTTTAAATGCTTCGGGAGTTGTTGGCATATTAGCCACTTCAACAATACAAATCACACCATTTTTAATAAGTGCTTCTGCCCCATCTGCTTTTAATTCATTTTGCGTAGCACAAGGCATCGCAATATCTACTTTTTGTTCCCATGGATGTTTGTTTGGGAAAAATTTAACTCCGTATTTTTTGGCATAAGGTTCAATAACATCATTGTTACTGGCTCTTAATTCTAACATGTATTCAATTTTTTCACCGGAAACACCTGCTGGGTCGTAAATGTAACCATCAGGACCAGAAAGAGTAACTACTTTGGCACCTAATTCAGCAGCTTTTTTGGTCACTCCCCAAGCAACATTACCAAAACCTGAAACAGCAATGGTTTTACCTTTTATGTCCATTCCTTTAGAGGCTAACATAGATTGTAAGAAATATACTGCTCCAAAACCGGTAGCTTCAGGACGAAGTAATGAACCTCCCCAGTTAAAGCTTTTTCCTGTAATAACTCCTGTAAATTCATTTTTTAATCTTTTATACTGACCAAACAGATAACCAATTTCCCTAGCCCCAACACCTATATCTCCCGCAGGTACATCTGTATTTGGACCAATATGACGAAATAATTCCGACATAAATGATTGGCAAAAACGCATTACTTCATTGTCTGACTTTCCTCTTGGGTCAAAATCAGAACCACCTTTACCACCTCCCATAGGAAGAGTAGTTAATGCATTTTTAAAAGTTTGTTCAAAACCTAAAAATTTAAGAATAGAAAGGTTTACTGATGGATGAAAACGTAACCCACCTTTATATGGACCTATAGCAGAATTATATTCTACTCTGTATCCGGTATTAATTTGTACTTCTCCTTTATCATCAATCCATGGAACTCTGAAAATGATAGTCCTTTCAGGCTCCACCATTCTGTCTAAGATTTTTGCCTTAACATATTTTGGGTGATTGGCAACGAAAGGAATAATTGTTTCTGCAATTTCCTCTACTGCCTGAATGAATTCTGTTTCATGGGCATACTTACTTCTAATGCGATCCATGAAAGCCTTAACTTCAGCCTCGTGTTTTGACATGTTTGACATGATAAAAAAGTTTTTAATTTATAATTATTTAATAAAAAATTAAAAGCAA
>CAMPHX010000055.1 GCA_946886085.1 uncultured Flavobacteriales bacterium
CCCATAAAGAAGGCATAAAACCTATTGTTGGTTGTGAGTTTAACCTTTGTGTAAGTAGAAAAGATAAAAACCTAAAAGACAATGGTTTTCAAACCGTTTTAATTGCAAAAAACGAAAAAGGCTACCATAATTTGGTAAAGTTGGCTTCGTATGCCAATACCGAAGGCTTTTATTATGTCCCAAGAATTGATAGAGAAATTTTACTAGAATATAAAGACAACCTTATTGCGTTAACAGGAGGAATTTGGGGAGAAGTTCCTAATAAAATACTTTTTGAAGGGACAAAACAAGCCGAAGAAGCTTTTGTTTGGTGGAAAACCAATTTTGGTGATGATTTTTATGTAGAAATTAATCGTCATGGTGTACAAGAAGAAGAAGCGGTAAATAAAGTATTGCTAGAA
Organism: uncultured Flavobacteriales bacterium; assembly: GCA_946886085.1. The sequence goes on from CAMPHX010000055.1 coordinate 402, forward strand.
TTTGCTAAGAAATACGATGTAAAACAGATTGCTACCAACAATACCTATTATTTAGATAAAATAGATGCCGTTTCGCAAGATGTGTTGTTATGTATTGGTGGCGGAAATAAAGTTTCTCAGCCAAAAAAATATATAGGAGCAAAAGGCAGAGAGTTCAGATTTGGTTTTCCGAATGATGAATATTATTTTAAGTCGCAAGACGAAATGAAACAGCTTTTTGCTGACCTCCCTGATGCTATTTTAAACACCGTTGAGGTAGCCGATAAAGTAGAACCTTTTAAGTTGGAACGTGATGTATTGCTTCCTAAATTTGATATTCCTGAAGAATTTAAAGACCCGAAAGATGAGGAAGACCCAAGTTTAAAAATTGGAGAAAATGCTTATCTCCGCCATATTACTTATGAAGGAGCAAAAGAACGCTACGAAGAAATTACCGATGAGCTTAGAGAAAGAATAGATTTTGAGTTAGGAGTTATTAAAAATACGGGTTATCCCGGATATTTCTTAATTGTAGAAGATTTTATTAGAGAGGCTCGCAGAATGGGAGTTTCTGTTGGTCCGGGTAGAGGTTCTGCTGCAGGTTCGGTGGTGGCATATTGTACAAAAATCACCAATATAGACCCTATAAAGTACGATTTGCTTTTTGAGCGTTTCTTAAATCCTGACCGTATTTCTATGCCCGATATTGATATTGATTTTGATGATGAAGGCAGGCAGTTGGTAATGGATTATGTAATCCAGAAATATGGTAAAAGTCAGGTAGCACAAATTATTACCTATGGTAAAATGGCAGCGAAATCTGCCATTAGAGATACTGCAAGGGTGTTTGATTTGCCACTTTCAGAAGCCAATTTATTAGCTAAACTACTTCCAAAGGTTATTCCCGGAAAGTGGAGCATAGATAGGTTTTTAAAAGAAAATGAAGAGGAAATAAAAAAAGTGCTTCGCAGTGATGAAGCAGAACGAATGAAGCAGTTTTTGAGTTATTCAGAAAGTAATCCTGCTGCATCAAAAACCATACATCAGGCTAAAATTGTTGAGGGAGCATTAAGAAATACAGGGATACATGCTTGTGGAGTAATTATTACCCCTGATGACATTACCAACTTTGTACCTATTGCCATAGCCAAAGATTCGGAAATGGCATGTACGCAATTCGATAACTCGGTAGCAGAAGATGCGGGCTTATTAAAAATGGACTTCTTAGGACTAAAAACCCTAACCTTAATTAAAGATGCTTGTAAAATCATTAAAGATAAACATGGTATTGAGTTAGACCCCGAGAAGTTTGATATTGAAGATGAAAAAACCTATGAACTTTTTCAGAAAGGAGCTACCAATGGTATATTTCAGTACGAGTCGGATGGAATGCAAAAATATCTTAAGGATTTAAAACCTACCGTTTTTGCAGATTTAATTGCGATGAATGCACTTTATCGTCCCGGACCGATAGAATATATTCCTTCTTTTGTGAAGAGAAAACATGGAGAGGAAGAAGTGGTTTATGACCTTCCTGAAATGGAGGAATACTTAAAAGAAACTTACGGAATTACGGTTTATCAGGAGCAGGTAATGTTGCTTTCCCAAAAATTAGCCGATTTTACCAAAGGTGAAGCCGATATGCTGAGAAAAGCTATGGGTAAAAAACAAATTGCAGTGCTGGATAAAATGAAGCCTCAATTTATTGAACAAGCTAAAGAAAAAGGTCATCCAGAAGATAAATTAGAAAAAATCTGGAAAGATTGGGAAGCATTTGCTGCCTATGCATTTAACAAATCTCACTCTACTTGTTATGCTTGGATAGCCTTCCAAACCGCTTATTTAAAAGCTCATTATCCTGCCGAGTACATGGCATCTGTGTTAAGTAACAACATGAACAATATTGATCAGGTTACTTTTTTTATGGATGAGTGTAAACGCATGAAACTTAAAGTACTTGGTCCTGATGTAAACGAATCGGTATATAAATTTACAGTAAACGCCAAAGGAGAAATACGTTTTGGATTAGGAGCTATAAAAGGTGTAGGAGAAAGAGCCGTAGAATGTATTATTGAAGAAAGAAAAAAGAATGGTGCTTATTCGTCCATTTTTGATTTAACAAAAAGAATAGATTTAAGATCAGCTAATAAAAAAACCTTAGAAAGTTTAGCATTGGCAGGAGCTTTTGATTCGTTTCCAAATACTCATAGAGCTCAATATTTTTCCGAGTACGATAATAAAGGTACTTTTTTAGAAATGGCTATAAAGTTTGGAAATAAATTTCAGGAAAACGCCAACTCTGCTCAAGTATCTATGTTTGATATGGTGGAGGCTGAAGAAGAAGTTGATGAACCTCAATTACCACATTGCGAAGAATGGAGTACGTTAAAAAAGCTAAATGCTGAAAAAGAAGTGGTTGGGATTTTTATTTCCGGACATCCATTAGATGATTTTAAGTTAGAAATGCAAAGTTTTTGCCGAGGGAATTTAAGTGATGTTAAAAATACGCTAGAAAATAAAGGGAAAGAATTAGCCATTGCCGGTATTTGTACAGGAGCAGAAGAGAGAATGACTAAAAACGGAAAACCTTTCGGTATTCTTAAAGTGGAAGATTATGAAGGTTCGCATGATTTTTTTGTTTTTGGAGAAGAATATGTAAAACATAAACCTTATTTCTTAGAAGGACAATATTTGTTTATTAAAGGAAAAATTCAGCCCAGACAATGGGCAAAAGAGGATAATGATGTTGAGTTTAAGATTGCTAGTATTCAACTGCTTTCTGAGGTGAGAGAGAAAAGAACCAAAAGAGTAATTATTTCTTTAACCAACAAAACATTAACTACAGATTTGTTTGAAGAGATAGAAACGATTATAGAGCAACATCAAGGCAATGTGCCTTTTAGGTTAATGGTGCAAGATGACGAACATGGAGTGGTAAACATGAACTCTAGGACTAAGAAGGTAGAAGTATCTAATGAATTTTTAGAAAAATTAGAAAATTTATATCAAATTAAGTATAAAATTTCGGAAAGTTAAAAAAGTATAAAAATCAAAGAATTGTAATATTTGTTACAAAGTAAATTGATTTATTAATTGTAATTTTGAACAAAAGAAATCAGAGAAATAATTTAAAAAGATAACATTATGGCATTAGAATTAACAGACGCAAACTTTGAAGAAAAAGTTTTAAAATCAGACAAAGCAGTATTAGTAGATTTTTGGGCAGAATGGTGTGGACCATGTAGAATGGTAGGGCCAATTGTTGAAGAATTAGCTAACGATTACGAAGGTAAAGCAGTAATTGGTAAAGTTGATGTAGATAACAACCCTGAAGTAGCGGCTAAGTTTGGAATTAGAAATATACCAACTATTTTATTTATGAAAAATGGTGAGGTAGTAGATAAACAAGTTGGTGCAGTGCCAAAACAGACATTAGCAGCTAAATTAGATGCTATTTTATAATAAGTTTTTAAATTTTAGTTAATTGTTTTAAAAGCTGCTCGGAGTAATCTGAGCAGCTTTTTTGTTTGATTAAACCATTCTCCTCTTGAGAGGAGTAGATGTTGTTCGAAGTTGCGATAGCAGCGAGATTACAACATCAGAGGTGTGTTTTCGCATTTAAATCTCAAAAGGTGGGACTTTTCCAACGCACGAAGCCAGTTTATAGTCTCAAATTTGCGATGAGTTTTATTCATACGCTTTACAAATTACGCTCTGTTGGAGCTTGGACATAACCACAATTAACCAATAACATTTAACAGCTAACTTTTCTTGCCTAATAAACTATTTTTTATACATTTGGAAAAAATAAGTCTGACTAATTTTTTTGATTTTATCAGACCTATCTACCCAAATAGGGTTATATAGGTCTGAGTGAGTCAGACTTATATATAAGTTACCTGCAAGCGTAACAAGACGACACCGAAACAATAACTTCTGACATAGTATCGAGATACGATTATGAATAGAAAGACAATTTTTTGGATTGGAATACTTGGAGTGACTTTATTTTCTGTCGCTTCAATCATTGGTGTTTTTCAGTTTGACAACTACAATCCTCTTTCACAATATATTAGTGAGACATATGCTATTGACACACCTTATGGAAAGGCTTTAAGATTTTTTGGTTATATTCCTAGTGGTCTACTATTAACAATATTCGCTTTTTTTGGACTCAAAGAATTTCCTAAATCAAACTTAATAAAAATTGGTTTTTTGGGGCTCGGAATATTTTACGGACTTGCAACAATTATTGTTGGAATATTTCCTTGCGACAAAGGATGTAATAAAGAATTAATAGATCCAAGTATATCTCAATTAATACATAACTTGACAGGCTTGTTAACTTACATTTTTGTTCCGCTTAGTATAATAGCCATTGGTATTGGTCTGCGTCAATTGAAGACACATTTCGGTTTATCAAAAATTGCAATTTTCTGCGGACTAAATTGTATTTTGTTTATTGGAATTTTGTTATCTGACCCATTGACAGAATATGCAGGACTGTATCAACGGATTATTGAAGGGACATTTATTATCTGGATTATTGTTTGTTCATTGTTCATAAAAAACAGTAAACAATTAGACCATAAAAAAATCCGAAATGTATAAAACGCCAGCAGGTAACAGCACCTACACGCAAGCAGGGGTTTCGTGATTCGTAGGACAGGACAGTGGTATATATAAAGTTCAGTTCTTCGTAGGAAGTTCAGTGCTAAAAATCCCTGTCTGCGTGTAGGTGCAAAACGTTAGCAAAATATATCTAATATTTCAAAGGAGAGGAACTTCCTCCCTTGGGGAGGGTTGGAGTGGGAACCTTACATCAACCCGCTACCAGTTTTCTTTATTTCACCGCTTGCTGTTAGGTCGTCAATTAATTTATCAAGAATTCCGTTTACGAAAATCTTACTTTTAGGGGTACTAAATCCTTTAGATAAATCGATGTATTCGTTTAGGGTAACTTTTACCGGAATAGATTTGAAAGCAGTTAATTCTGTCAACGCCATTTTCATCAACAAAATATCTACCATGGCAATTCTTTCAATTTCCCAATTTTTGGTTTTGTTGGCAATTAGTTGAGCATTTTCAGCTTCGTTTTTTATGGTTTCCCTGAAAAGCGTTTTTACAAATTCAACATCATCTTCCTCATCACTGTAAACAGGCATTATAATAGCTGAATTATCTCCTTTTGCATCAATTTTTTTGATGGTTTTAATTACCATACTTAACACAAAATCTATTTCATCGTAGCCCCAATAAATACTTTTTTCGCTTATTTCAGAAATGAAAAAATCGTTTTCGGCAATAATTTTTTTGAAAATGGCTACGGCAAATTTTTTATCTTCTTCAAAACTGCTGTTTTTAGTTGAGATGTACTCTTCATAAACAGGGTGTTTTCTCATAAAGTTCATTAGTTTTACTAATAACTCCTGATCGTTACTCCACAACAGTTTTTTATTGTTTATTGCTGTTTTTAGTTGAATGTTTTCACTAAGAATGTTAAAAACAGCATTGTCTATAAATTTTGTGTTAGGATTCAAATCCTCGGCTGAAGGTAATCTTTTTTGTTTGGCTTCTTCGTTTTTAAGCTTAGAATAATGAATAAGTTCATCACCAATAGTTAGGAATAAAAGATACAAATCGTGCATTCTTTCAAAACTATGAAAGAGGTCTTTTTCTATTTTTTGTTGATTGTCGCTCCCCGAGTGGAAGTAAGCATAAAGTGCTTGAAATGTTTTTATTCGTAAATACCTTCTGCTAATCATTTATCAAGTTTAAAGTCAAGATTAAAAAAAAACACCTCCTTCTCGTTTGAAGGAGGTGAGTGATGAAATTGAATTATTTTAAAACGAAAGTTTTATTTTACCTATAGCTTCAATACGTTCTTCGGCCATTTTATTAGCAATAGCATATGTTGGTATATTCTCATCTTGAGAACGTTTGATTATAGTAGCTGTAGTATTGTAAATATCTTCTGCTTTAGCCATTGCCCATTCAGGAGAAAGTTCTTTTACTTCGGCATAGCAATTAATAACACCACCCGCATTCAACATAAAATCGGGAGTGTAAATCATACCTTTTTGCATTACTGCTTCGCCATGTTTTCTTTCTTCTTTTAATTGGTTATTGGCGGCACCAGCAATTATGCTACATTTTAAACGAGATAAAGTATCGTCATTTATAGTTGCACCCAATGCACAAGGAGCGTAAATGTCCATGTCTAAATCATAAATTTCATCTAAACCTACTACTTGTGAACCAAATTTTTGAGCAATATTTTTTAAAGTAGCTTCATGAATATCAGAAATAAAAACTTTAGCACCTTCTTTGGTTAAGTGTTCTACTAAATATTGTCCAACATGACCAACACCTTGTACAGCAATTTTTTTACCTGCTAATGAATCGCTACCAAATTGAGCTTTAGCAGCGGCTTTCATACCTACATAAACACCGTAAGCAGTAACGGGAGAAGGATCTCCACTTTTTCCGGGTAACCCGGCAACATGGTTAGTTTCCATATTTACCCAAGTCATATCTTGAGGAGAAATACCAACATCTTCGGCAGTAATATATTTACCACCAAGTGAGTTTACAAACTTGCCAAACCTTCTGAATAAAGCTTCATTTTTTTGAGTTCTTGAATCACCAATGATAACCGCTTTTCCACCACCAAGGTTCAAACCTGCCAAACTATTTTTGTAAGACATTCCTCTTGAAAGTCTAAGCACATCATTGATAGCTTCAGCTTCATTATTGTACATCCACATTCTTGTTCCTCCCAAAGCAGGACCTAAAGTGGTGTTATGAATGGCAATAATAGCTTTTAAGCCTGTTGCTTTATCTTGGCAAAAAACTAACTGTTCGTGGTCGGTAGTAGTCATGTGGCTAATAACCGGATTTTCAGCAAATGCTTGTTCTTTAACTGCTGTCATGTCTTTTATTTTATTATTTAATGAGTTTGTTTCGTGTTTAGTTTCTAATATTATTCCCTAAT
>CAMPHX010000056.1 GCA_946886085.1 uncultured Flavobacteriales bacterium
GTTCTATAGCGATCGTAATTTTTGTTTAATACTTCCAGTAATAATAAGTTATTTAAGGCTAAAAAATATTCATTTGATTTTAGGATGTTCTTTTTTTCAGAAGATTCTATTTCTTCAACAAGTTGAACATAAGCTAACAGACACTTCTCTATCTTACCTTTACTCATGTAATACATTCCTTTGAAATTGAGTAAATAAAGCTTTTCTTCAAAAGTATGGTTAGCATTTATTTCAAAAAAACCTGCTTTAAATAATTTGGTGTAATACTCCATTTCTTCATGAAGCTGAGCAACAACTTTATTTTTAGATAGAAGTAATAAGTTGAATGTATGGTATTTATATTCAATAAGTTTTTCGTATTTCTTAAGTAGTTGATTTTCTTTTTGTAATATTTCTTTAAGCTTATTTTGAGACTGAATTAAATATTTTCCTTGTTCTTTTTCAATTAAAGATTCCCACTTTAGAAGTCCTAAAAGTGCTAAATGATTATCACAATTAGCTGCTATCTTTTTTGCTTTTAGAATACATTTTGCACAATTTTTATAGAGTCTTTTGGTGTATAAAATTTCAATTTCTACTAATAAATGGTGCAGTTCAATTTCTTGTGAAGTATTGGAATGATAGCCTCTTAAGTGTTTTAAAATTAATGTTTGAAGGCGACTTTCCATCACAGACAAATTGCTTTTTGATGGAATTTTTAATTGTTTCATTATACTTGCATCAGTAGCAATTTTTTGACTATCAATTAGGTCGAACATTTTGATAAGCGACTTGTTTGTTTTTACAACCGAAGCATTAACCTTAAAATATCTTTTTTCAGATTTTGTTAATGAGTATATAAGTTGAACAAGCTGTTTATTAAGCATAATAACGGAGAAATTTCGCTATAAAGTTAATTTAAAGTCGGTAGAAATGAAAAAAAATGATTGTTTTATTAAGTAGAATAAGTTGAAGTTATTTCAATTCAAAAAACACTCGTTCAATATTTTCTTCGGTAGGTCGTTCTATATTTCCTCCCGGACGAGGAGCAGGAAATCTTAAAATTTCTCCTTCTTTTCCAATTAAAATGTACGTTGGTAAGGTTCTTACTTCATAAGCTTGCATTAGTTCTCTTTCGGTAAGATGTACAAAAGTCCATGAGTAGTTTGGGTTTTCTTTTAGTAAAGATTTTATTTTAGATTTATCGTTATCCGTACAAATACTAATAAACACTACCTTATCTTTATATTGTTTATGAAGCGTTTCCATTATTTTCATTTCTCTTAAGCTAGGAATGCTCCATGATGCCCAAAAGTTGATGTAAACATATTTTCCGGTAAAATCAGTTAAAGCAACTTCTTCACCGTCTATTGTAGAAAGTTTAAATGTTGGTGCGTTGCTACCTTTAGACAATTTTTTATAGGTTATTTTGGTAATTACATTGTCGGCAATTTTTTGTTGATCAGGATAAATGCTGTTCGTTTTTAAATGAGTTAGAATTGAAATAATATTTTTTTGATTAAAATATTTATCGTTGCCAATTTCTTTAAGACCATTTATTAAAAATAAGTTGAGTAATTCTTTATTTTCTAAGAAGGGATACTTCCCTAAAGCTTTTACTAGAGTGTTATAGCTATTTTCTTCGTTGATGGCTTTTGTGATATCCATACCATGCAATTGTAGCGTTAGCTTTTTTATTTCGCCATTAAAAAAAGCAGTGAAGAAATTCATGTATTCAGGGTTATTGTATAGAATAGGATTGTTCTGAAGGTACTTAATAAAAATATCAGCTTTATCTAATGATTTTTTATCGCTTTTATAGTAGGAAATATCTATAGAATTAAAAGTGGAAGCAATGGTGTATTTTGCATAATTGTAGGCAAAATCATTGTTGTAAGCCTTAAATTCATTTAAAATATGTTGTTCAAATTCTTGAATTTTAGGAGTTATAGAACCATCTCTTTTTAGAAAGATGGATTCATTTGTGCTTATAAAATCATCATACTTTCTATTAAACTTTGCAATTAATTGATTGAGTTCAGTAGGTGCCGGAAAGTTAAATTTTAAAGATAGCAAACGGTCGTAAATTCTACCTTTGTTAAGTTCTGGATCGTAGCTTAGGGTGATGTTGTAAACGGCTCCAGGATCAATAAAAAACCATGTGGTTTTGTCTTCAATGGCAAGTTCTACTTTTTTGATAGTACTAATATCAATGTTAAATTCAAAATTGTTGGTATTACCAATTTTTGAGAAACCAATTTTTTCTTTGGTACCGGTTATAAAATCATCATAAATATAAACAGAAAGCTCGCTGTTGTCAAAATCTTTGGCTACGCCTTTAATTACTGTATTACTTGCAAAGGATATGAAATTGATACCGAGAAAAAGTAAGGTTATTATTTGCTTTAACATTGATTAATTTTTAAAATCATTACTAATAACAACAGGAACAAATTTAGAAGCGTTGCCTTTATTAATGATTATATCACGCACAATTGTAGAATTTATTGCAGAGAGCTCTGGAGTTGTTTGAAAAAAAATAGTTTCTATATTAGCATGAAGGTATTGATTCATTTGTGCAATGTTACTTTCAAAGCCATAATCAGCACTATTTCTTAGTCCCCTAACAATAAAGTTGGCATTTTCTTTTTTACAAAAATCAACTGTTAGACCTTGGTAGCTTTTTACTTCTACCTTGGGTTCATCGGCAAAAACTTGTTTTATCCATTTTTCGCGCTGTTCTAAGGAGAATAAATATTTTTTGTTGGTGTTGATACCAATGCCAACTATTATTTTATCAAAGATTGGTAGAGCCCTTCTAATAATATTTTCGTGACCTATGGTTATTGGATCGAATGAACCCGGGAATAAAGCAATTTTCATAAACTATGATTTGAAAAAAATTTATAAAGCAAAAATAAGCTTTTATTTTTTCAATTTCGGATTCATGGCATCTGTTAAACCTTCACCAATTAGGTTGTAAATAGTAACAGTTATAAAGATAGCGAAACCGGGAATTATAGCCAACCACCAAGCTGAAGAAACTGCTCTGGCTTTAGAAAGCATAGAACCCCAAGTAATTGTTTCTGCGGGAACACCAACACCAATAAATGATAAAGTGGATTCAATTAAGATAGCAGAAGCAATTCCGAAAGCAATAGCTATTAACACCGGAGAAAGTGCATTTGGTAGAGCATGTTTAACAATAATTCTCCATTCTTTATAACCAAGAGCATTGGCAGCTTCAATAAATTCTAAGTTTCTAATTCTTAGCAGTTCAGCACGTGTAAACCTGGCTATTCCTGTCCAAGTTGTTAATCCAATAATTACCATTACAATAAAAATAGAAGGTTTAGCAACTACTGCAGCAATAGAAATAATTAAAAATAATTGAGGAATAGATACCACAATTTCTATTAGTCTACTTATTAAAATATCTATAGGAATACTTATTTCTTTTACCTTAAATGGTAATTTTTTAGCTAATGAAGCAATAAGTTTAAATACATAAATAATAGCAATAAAAAGCAAGATGCTCAGTAAAAATTCCCACATAAAGCTGCCAAAAGAAGTTCCAATAGCATCTGCTAAAGCATAAGAACGAGTTCCGAATGCGTAAAAAACAGCTAATGCAAAACCTATTACATAAAGTAGAATAGAGATAATACTCATTTTTAATTTTTCATCACCATAATAACCTGCCACAGCACCGAAAAAGATTCCGATAATGGCAGCAATTCCCATAGAAACTAATCCCACTAAAAGAGCAATACGCGTTCCGTGTATCATTCCGGCCAGTACGTCATGTCCTAAATCATCTGTACCAAGCCAGTGTTTCCACCTTGCTGATTCAACATTTTGATCGTGAAAAGGTCCCACCCAAGTATTAGAAACATCAATATTTCTTGGTAAGTAAGGAACCGGAGGCCAAATCACCCAATCGTATTTTAAACCTCTCCAAGAAACATTTCTAAATTCATCATGCCAATCGGAAAAGCCTAAATCAACAGCATATTCTTTCATTACGGGAAAATATATGTTCCCGTTGTATTTTGCGACAAGCGGCTTTTCATTAGCTATAAAATCAGCAAATAAGGCAATGAAAATGAAAATAAATACAACTCGTAATGAATAAACAGCAATCTTGTTTTTTTTGAACTGTTGCCTAACGATCTTCCAATAACTTTCATTGTTATTTTGAAGAATGAGGGTATTCGCTTCTCTGTTTTTTCTTCTATTGAATAAATTAAACAAGTTCATAGATTAAGATTTTTTATTAGAAAAGGAAATTCTTGGGTCAACAAAAGCATACATAATATCTGCTATTAAAATACCTACTAGGGTTAATATTGAAGAAAACATCAATACTGTAAATACAATAGGATAATCTCTTTGGAAAATAGCTTGTAAGGTAAGTTGTCCCATTCCCGGAATAGAGAAAATTACCTCAATAATGAAAGAGCCTGAAATAGCGGCAGGGAAAATATTAGCAAATAAAGTAATAATTGGTATTAATGAATTTCTAAAAGCATGTTTCCAAATTACTACTTGTTTTTTTAACCCTTTTGCACGAGCAGTTCTGATGTAGTCCATTTCCAAAACATTTAACATTCCTCCACGCATTTGTCTGGAAATAAAAGCAAATGAAGCATAAGTTAAACAGAATAATGGTAAAATAAAATGGTAAGCAGTTTCAAAAAACCTATCCCAATAAGGAGCAGAATCTGGTAATTCTCCTAAACCATGAGTAGGAAACCAACCTAAACCATCTCCATCACCAAGGTATTGAATAAGCATGGTTGCTATCCAAAAGTTGGGTAAAGAGTAAAGTAAAAATAAGCCTGTAGTAATAATTTTTTCAGAAGTTTTTCCTTTGTCTACAGCAGATTTAACCCCAAGGGGAACAGCAACAATGTAAGCTATAATTATGGAGAGAATACTCAAAATCATAGACCATTTTAAAGCATCGAATATTTTTGAGCTAACGGGTCTTTTGTCTTGATACGAGATACCAAACTCTCCTACAATAAAGTTAGAAATCCAATTATGATATTGGTTGTTAAATCCATAAATATGAATAGTGGGAATGTATCTATTAATAATCTCTTTATTATAGATGAGGTGTTCAAAACTGTTTTTTAATTCAAAAAAATCTGTTTCAACAGTTTTTTTAATATTGCTATCTTGAAAAATATCAAACTCTACAGTTTCTATAGTTTGTGCAATCTCATTTTCATTATGTGTTAAGTAAAGAGAATTAAGGTTGTCTTTAATGTTTCTTAATTTGGTAGAGTTTTCATCAGAAGGCATTATTTCAAAAATCTTTAACTCTAATGTTCTTAAAGCTTGGTAATAAGCAGAAACATTTTCCCATACGCCATATTCGTAAGATAACCTTTGAAGTGTTTCTCTATGGGCTTTTTTTGGTATTTTATAAAGCGTATAAGGATATGTTTTATTGGTAAATGAAAAATAGAATAGGGGAAGGTCGAAACCTAATTCTTTTCTTTTTTCATTATATGTTTTTTCGCTAGCTAATTTTTCGCCCGATCTTCCTTCTCCACCAACATTTTGGTTTAACATGGTTTCTACTGGGTCGCCAGGAGCATTAATACTTATCACAAATGTTAAAAGTGAAATTACAATTAACGTTGGGATAAAAATTAAGATTCTTTTAAAAATATACTTTAACATTTCCTTTTCCTTAGCTTAATAAAAGCATCTTTTAAATTGTTATTTTAAATTTTGGGTGTAAATATAACAACTTATTTTAGTTTACCGCACTTGCTTGTTGAGTAGAAAAACCACTTACTCTATAGCCCGGTCTCATAGGACTAGTTTCAGCGTTAGAAAATCTTTTGTGAATAGCAATTTTTTCTTTAGGGTAATATAAGAAAATGTAAGAGCATTCATCATGAAGAATTTCCTGAAATCTGTGGTTTAAGACAGCTCTTTTATCATCATCTAGTGTAATTCTAATAGAATCTATCAGCGCATCTGTTTGGTCGTTACCAAATCCGGTATAGTTAGAACCACCATTATAAGAAGCAGTGTGATAAATTTGTTTATGGTCAGTTGGTATAGGTGTGCTGATCCAAGCTCCATAATACATGTCAAAATCGTGTTGTTTGGTACTTTCTAAGAATATAGACCAATCTTGAGATAATACATTAACAGTAATTCCTACTTTTCTGGCTTCTTCTTGTAATAACAAACCAACAGCTTTTCTGCTATCGTTTCCTTGGTTATATAGGTAGTTAAATTCAAAATTTATTTTCTGACCATTAATAACATTATCTAAAACTCCATCATTATTAGAATCTTCCCAACCTGCTTCTGCTAATAAAGCTTTTGCTTTTTCAACATCATAAGGGTAAGGAGTAATATTATTGTTGTATTGTTTTGTTTTGGCAGGATGAATAGGTCCTATTGCTTTTTCTCCATAACCTAAAACAACCACTTCAATGATTTTATCTACATCTACTAAATGAGCTAAAGCTTGTCTAGTTCTTTTATCAGAAAACATCGGTTTTCTAACATTTAAACCTAGATAAGTATATGCCATTTGAGGAGGAGTATGAGCAACAAAGTTTTTAACGAATTTGTCAGACTTAGGTAAATATTGGAAGTCTTGAGGTTTAATACCTCTCATTACATCAACTTTTCCGGCAATAAGTGCTTCTTTAGCGGTAGTTTGGTCGTTAATGGTTTGGTAAATAATTTCTGGAGGATATACCTCAAAATGCATTCCTTTTCCTTTTAATTGATCTCCCCACCAATTTTCTTTTTTAGTAATAATTAACTTTTGTCCGGTTTGCCATTCTTTTAATAAATAAGGACCACAACCTTGAATAAATTTAGGGTCTCTTTGGTATTTTTCTGAATTAAAATCTGTTGCAAATTCTACAATTTTAGGGTTGGTAGCTAATTCAGGTGCATTTTCAGCAAGTTGTTTAATAGTAAATTCATCCATTAACCCTTTAGGATCATAAATATGTCTTGGCATTAAATCAATATCACCACTTTGTACTTCAGCAAGAATATAAACATCTTTACAAACAAAAGTAAATTTAAGAGGGTCGTCTTCATAAAATTTCATATCCTCAATAAATTCAAAATAGGGTTTGTTGTTTAAGTTGTCAACTTTTGGATTTTTAATAACTTTTAAAGCAAATTCAACATCTTTAGCAGTAATTTGCTCACCATTATCCCATTTAGCTTCAGGTCTAATTCTATAAGTAATCAACATTCCGCCATCTTCAGTTTCTTCAATTTCCGGTCTGCTTTCAGCAACTACAGGGACTAACTCTAAGGTGTTGAAATCTATTTCTAATAATG
>CAMPHX010000057.1 GCA_946886085.1 uncultured Flavobacteriales bacterium
TTACAATACTATCTATTGGAGCATTTAGTCAACCTAAATGGACTAACACCCCCAACTCAGAAAGAGCTTTTGTAGAAAATAAAGGACAATATGATGGAAGGAACTGGCAATCTGCCAACCAAATAAAATATGCTCTTAGCCAGCAAGATGGTTGGTTTACATTCTTTTCTAACAAGGGTATAACTCACCGAATTGAAAGATTGATTAGAAATCCGAAAAAGAAAAAAGGAGAAGGAGATGCTAACAATAACCTTCCTAGCAGAATTCACTTAAGTGAATTTGTAAACATAAGTTTTGTAGGAGCAAATAATAATGTAAAAATTATTGCCGAAGAAAAGACCAATCATTACTACTCTTACGCTGTTAAAGATTTAAAAGCAAATGATGTAAACAACATCAATAATGTAAAAGGGTATAAAAAAATCACCTATAAAAACATTTATAACAATATAGATATTGAATATACTTTACACCCTGATGGTGGTATAAAATATAATATAATCTTGCACCCGGGAGCAAATCCTAATGAGATAAAAATGAAGTATGAAACTTTTCATACTAATCATTTAGATGAAAAAATTGACATAAAACTAAATTCTCAAACAGGACAATTAGAAATTAATACTGCATCCACTAAAATTATAGAACATAAACCACTTACTTTCTACCAAAACTCTAAAACTGTAATTCAATCAGAGTATACTTTTATCAACAATATTTTAACCTTCAATTTAGGGAATTATGACAATTCTCAAAAAGTGGTTATTGACCCTTGGGTAGTTACACCCAATTTTAATGCTGGAGATTTTACCAGAGAAGTAGAAACAGATGCAGCAGGAAATGTATATGTTATTGGTGGCGAAATACCAATGGAGTTAAGAAAATATGGTATTGCCGGAAATTTAATTTGGACTTACATCACACCTTGGGATACAAATGGTGGTGATTGGCTGGGAACATTAGCAACAGATGCTGCCGGAGTAAGTTATATTACACAAGGTACTGGTGCTGAAATAGAAAGAGTTAGTACAGCTGGTGCTATGGTATGGCATGCGAATGCACCTGGACTTTTTTCCATAACCGAATATTGGACCATAACCTTTAATTGTGATAACACTAAACTTATTGTTGGAGGAACAGGTGGATCAGGACTAAATTTTGAAGCGAAAATATATGATATGGATTTAAACAACGGTAATGTTTTAGCTGATGTAACTGTTGGTACCCAAGGTGGTTTTACTCCAGTTGAAGTTCGCTCTATTGCCCCTACTAAAAACTCTAAATATGTTTACTTAACACATACTGAAGTTGGTGCAATTAATCAAAATCTAACAGCGTGTAGTTCAACTCCTGATTTTCAGGTTGACAATACTCATCATTTAGGTTATAAATGTGAAAACTATTTATCTTCAGCTCAAAATGGTGGAGGGTTAAAAGCTCTAATTGCTAATGACAATTATTACTACACGCATAAAGGTGACCAAATATTACAATGGGACATTAACAATGGAACACTTTTAAATACAGTTAATTTACCTGGAGGTAGTTCTAATAATGGTTTTGGTGGATTGGTGGTTCATTGTAGCGGATTAGATGTAGATGCTACAGGAAACGTATATGCAGGTTCTATGGACAGGGTTGTAAAATTTGACCCTAATTTGAATATTCTTTCTCAAGTTAATACAACTGGTGGGTTTACTGTTTATGATGTAAGTGTAAACTCCAACGGAGAAGTTTTAGCTGTAGGTGCGTTATTAAACAATAGCACATCAACAGGAAGAGGTGGTAGAATAGAATCTTTGAATATGACTGCCGGATCTCAGTATGCTACGGTTTGTTGCGATCCTAATTTTTGTCCTATCAACTCTTTATGTATAACTGATGCTCCTGTTACTTTAAACCCTAATACTGCTGGTGGAACTTGGAGTTCCACTCCTGCAACACCGGGACTAAACACATCAACCGGTGTTTTTGATCCTTCAGTTTCAGGTACAGGAAATTTTGTAGTTACTTATACTTTAGGTTGTGGGACTTACTCAACTAGCATACAAGTAGGAAACTGTACTGGTCTAACTGTTTGTGTAGAATCCAATGGTGATTTGACGGTTAGCGGTGGAACTGCTACTTATACGTGGTACCAAGGAAGTATGCAAGCAACTTGTGTTCCTGGTTTTGGTAACTGTGCAGGTTTATTTACCTTTACAGATCCAGGACCATCTGTCCTTACATGGTCTAGTTTTGGAACAGGTACCACAATTACACCACCTCCAGGTGTCGATAGCATTAAAGTTGTAGATTCATTTGGAGATTCTCTTGTAATATTTTCTGTTAGTGGACTTCCTGCTTGTAATCCAACTGCTTGTGATGCAACAATTACTGCTGCCGGACCTTTTTGTGAAAATGCCGCTTCAGTAACTTTATCAGCTGTTGATCCGGGGGGGACTTGGTCTGGCAATGGTATTACCAACACTTCAACAGGTACTTTTGATCCAGGCGTAGCAGGACCAGGAAGCCATGTAATAACTTATTCTATTACCGGCTCATGTACAGATACTGATACCGAAACAATAGTTGTTAATGCTCAAGATGATGCCTCGTTTAATTATTCTCCTACCACTTTCTGTACTACCGACCCTAACCCTACTCCTACTATTACAGGTACTAGTGGTGGTACTTTTACCATAGACAATAGTGGTGTAATAAACGCATCTACCGGTGAAGTCAACATTACTGGTAGTGGTACAGGTGTTTTTAATGTAACTTATACCACTAATGGTACTTGTCCTGATACTTCAACTGTAACAATAAACATCACTTCAGGAGCCGATGCAACAATTACTGCTGCCGGTCCTTTTTGCGAAAATGCCGCTTCAGTAACTTTATCAGCTGTTGATCCGGGGGGTGTTTGGAGTGGAACAGGAATAACTAACACTTCAACAGGTACTTTTGATCCTTCTACTGCCGGTGCAGGAACTCATCAAATTATTTATACCATTTCAGGTTCTTGTGGTGATGCCGATACAATTTCAATTGTAGTAGATGCTCAAGATGATGCTTCTTTTAATTATTCACCTGCAACTTTCTGTACTACCGACCCTAACCCTACTCCTACTATTACAGGTACTAGTGGTGGTACTTTTACCATAGACAATAGTGGTGTAATAAACGCATCTACCGGTGAAGTCAACATTACTGGTAGTGGTACAGGTGTTTTTAATGTAACTTATACCACTAATGGTACTTGTCCTGATACTTCAACTGTAACAATAAACATCACTTCAGGAGCCGATGCAACAATTACTGCTGCCGGTCCTTTTTGCGAAAATGCCGCTTCAGTAACTTTATCAGCTGTTGATCCGGGGGGTGTTTGGAGTGGAACAGGAATAACTAACACTTCAACAGGTACTTTTGATCCTTCTACTGCCGGTGCAGGAACTCATCAAATTATTTATACCATTTCAGGTTCTTGTGGTGATGCCGATACAATTTCAATTGTAGTAGATGCTCAAGATGATGCTTCTTTTAATTATTCACCTGCAACTTTCTGTACTACCGACCCTAACCCTACTCCTACTATTACAGGTACTAGTGGTGGTACTTTTACCATAGACAATAGTGGTGTAATAAACGCATCTACCGGTGAAGTTAATATTACTGGTAGCGGTGCAGGTGTTTTTAATGTAACTTATACCACTAACGGGACTTGCCCTGATACTAGTACTCTATCTATTAACATAAACAATTGTACACTTCCTCAAGCTGTTGCTAATTTTTCTGCCTCTCAAACTAATATTTGCGAAGGTGACTGTATTAATTTTACAGACTTAAGTACTTCATCAGCTACAGGGGGAATTACAGTGTGGAGTTGGACTTTTAATGGTGGAACACCATCAACTTCAAATCAACAAAACCCAACTAATGTTTGTTTTGCAACAGCAGGAACTTACACTATTTCATTAACTGTTACAGATGCTAATGGTAGTGACGATAGCACTATGACTGCATATATTACAGTAACCAATTGCACAACACCAACAGCAGGATTTTCTATCTCAGATAATGAAATTTGTGCTGGCGAATGTATTGATTTTACTGACATGAGTATAGCTGCAACAAGTTGGTTATGGACCTTTAATGGAGGAAGTCCCTCAACATCTACAGATCAAAATCCAACTAATATCTGTTTTGGGACTGATGGAATTTATTCTATTGAGCTAATAGCTTCAAACTCGTTTGGTTCTGATACAATTACTGATACCATAACGGTGCATCCAACACCAATTGTTAATGCCGGAAACAATGTTACTATTAATTTAGGTGATAATACCATTCTAAACGCAACTGGTTCTAACGGAAGTTATTCTTGGACACCTTCTACTTGGTTAAGTTGCTCTACTTGTCCATCTACTACAAGTACACCTGAAGAAACAATCACTTATACAATAATTGTTGTAGATTCAAATGGCTGTAGTGCTTCAGACCAAGTAACCGTATTTATAGAATTTGAAAATGTAATTTGGGTACCAAACATATTCTCTCCTAATGGAGATGGCAGCAATGATATACTTTATGTTAGAGGTAAAGGTGTTGCTGACTTAAACTTTTTTGTTTATGATAGATGGGGAGAAAAAGTATTTGAAACTAATAGTTTAGATATTGGCTGGGATGGTAAATTTAGAGGCAAAGATATGAACAAAGCAGTCTTTGTATATTACCTCGAAGCTACTTTTATAGATGGTAGTAAAGTAACCAAAAAAGGTGACGTAACTTTAATTAGATAAAAAAATAATTATGAAATATAACGTATTCACAAACATCCGCAAAATGAACTATTCTATAGGTAAAAAAATAAGTCTCCTCATTGCATTATTCTGTCAAGTAGGAATAATTTCAACAACATCGGAATTAAAAGCTCAAGATATACATTTCACGATGTATGACGCAATGATAATGACTACAAACCCGGCAACAGCAGGTGTCTTTAATGGTGATTTTAGAAGTGTTTTAAATTATAGAAGTCAATGGGGAAGCATTTCTAATCCATATAGAACTTATGCTGTAATGTTTGATGGTGGATTATTAAAAAACAAATGGAAGAATGGATATATAGGAGCGGGAATAAGTGCTTTTAAAGATGTTGCCGGAACAACTAATTTTGGAACAACTAAAATTAATCTTGCTCTTTCCAGTGTCTTGTTTTTAGATGATAAAAACTCAGCATCTGTAGGTTTAATGGGATCTTGGGGACAAACAAGTATGAGTCCTGATAACCTAGAATGGGACTCACAGTTTAATGGGCAAAATTTTGATGCATCATTAAGCTCTAATGAGTTATTCGCTTTTGAAAACAGTAATTTTTTCGATTTTTCGGCAGGTGCTTTATGGTCTTATGGAAAAGGAGCAAAAACATTAAGTTCTCAAGATGAATTTAATATTCAATCCGGAGTAGCTTTTTATCATATCACACGTCCGAATCAGCAACTAGAATTTGGAGAAGTGGATAAACTATATTCTAAATTAGCTTTTCATACTGAAGCTCATATAGGTATAAGTAACAGTAAATTAGCTTTCAGACCGAAATTTCTAGCTTACTTTCAAGGTCCAACAAGACAAATCTTAGGAGGCTTAATGGTTAGATATACACTTCAAGAAGAATCTAAATATACCGGTGCCTTTAAAGGTGCTGCTATTTCATTAGGAACATATTATAGATTTGGTGATGCTTTTGCCCCTGCTATAGAAATAGAAATTGCTAGCTTCTCTCTTGGCTTTGCCTATGATTTAAATGTTTCCGGATTAACTGCTGCAAGCAACGGAAAAGGTGGTCCTGAAGTATTTATCCGTTTTATTAATCCTAATCCTTTTGTTTCCGGTAAAGGAACAAAGAGCCGAGCAAGATTTAATTAGCCACTTATTACCCTATCTAACAAAAAAAGCTGTTGTTTATAAACAACAGCTTTTTTTGAAAATAATTTATTCACTATTTCTATTTCTTAATAAATAATTGAGATACTCCATTTACATTAACAATGTAAGCTCCATTTGGAAATCCACTTACATTTACTTTTAACATATTTTCGTTTAATGTTTGAGTAAAAACCACCTGACCTAATGTATTTGTAATTTCTACTACATTATTAACTGAATTCATTTCTTTTAAATCAATAGTAATAAACTCTATAGCTGGGTTCGGGTAAACCAATAATTCTATGTTGTTTTTAGCAAATTCATTAACACCCACAAAAGTGCTACAATCTTTTTGATTAGAATTTTTAAGGTTACTAGGGTTACAATCTAAAATATTATATAAGAAAGTAGTTAAATTAGTGTTTGTCGTATCCAATATTGGTGTAGAATTAGCAAATGGAGGATGGTCGCTTCCTGTATATGGATCTAAATGATTATAGATATTTTGACCATCCATTCTGGTATTTATTGGTCCACTACCATAAAGGTTAACCGGTGTAAAACCATTTAAAGGCTGTCCGTAATTATATAAAACGGTTTGATCTCCAAAAGTATGACAAGCGTACAAAGGAACATCATCACCATTTATCCATGCAGTATCAGCTACTCCACCTGCAAAACCAAAAGTACCCGCAGCTCTAGAGCAATATCCAGGGTTTCCACTACTACCTTCTAGTCCACCAATCTCTCCTAACCAAGTTTGCCACTGAGTAGATAATTTACTTACATCATCTCCATAAACTAAGTTAAATGCTAAAATTCCTCCCGCAGAGGTTCCTCCAATAAAAATTTGTTCTTCATCAATTTTATAAATATTAGCATTGGCAGCATCAGCTCTAAAATAACGAATTGCTGCTTTTCCATCCTGAATTGCTGAAAATACTACTTTAAATGTAGTTTCTTCTGCTATTAAAGAAAAAGCACTAGGGGCTAACCTGTAACTAATGGAAGCACATATATAGCCTTTTTTTGCTAACTCTGTAGCAAAATGAACCAATTCTGCTGAAGATCTTGACCCTCCTGAAAAAGAACCTCCATGAGCTAAAATAACTAAAGGTCTCGATGTTGCAGTATCTCCTTGTGGTTGATAAATATCCATAAATAAATCAATCACATTATTATTTAAATCCATATTGCTACCATATTGCACGGTAGTTACATCTACAGTAGTATAAATATTGGTTTGATATCTACCATTACATTGGGCAAAAACCTCTATTGAACCTAAAATTGCTATTGTAAATAAAGTGTAAATTTTTTTCATAGTTTTTTGTGAGTTTAAAATTTGCAACTAAAATAAGCTATTTTTTATAAAAATAAGCCATGTAACACATTTATTT